>JAGRLM010000273.1 GCA_020441795.1 Nitratireductor sp. | reverse complement strand
TGGGCAAGCGCATGGAAGATCATCTTCGCTTTGCCGTTGCCTATTGGCATTCCTTTGCGTGGCAGGGTGGCGACCCTTTTGGCGGGCAGACATTCGAGCGGCCATGGTTCGGCGACACGATGCAAGATGCCAAGCTGAAGGCGGATGTTGCCTTCGAAATGTTCTCGCTCCTGGGCGTGCCGTTCTACTGCTTCCATGATGCCGATGTGCGCCCGGAAGGTGCCAGTTTCGCGGAGAGTCGCCGCAATCTGGAGGAAATCGTCGACGTCTTCGCTGCAAAGCAGCAGGAAACCGGTGTCGGATTGCTGTGGGGCACTGCCAATCTGTTTTCGCATCGCCGGTTCATGTCGGGCGCAGCAACCAATCCCGATCCGGAAGTGTTCGCCTGGTCAGCTGCCACCGTCAAATCCTGCATGGATGCAACGCAGAAGCTCGGCGGCCAGAACTATGTGCTGTGGGGCGGTCGCGAGGGCTATGAGACGCTGCTCAATACCGATCTCAAGCGTGAAGACGCGCAAATGGGGCGGTTCCTCAATCTGGTTGTCGAATACAAGCACAAGATCGGTTTCAAGGGCACGATCCTGCTGGAACCAAAGCCGCAGGAACCATCCAAGCATCAGTATGACTACGACGTCGCCACGGTTTACGGTTTTCTCAAGCGCCACGGCCTGGAGGGAGAGGTCAAGGTCAATATCGAACAGGGCCACGCCATTCTGGCCGGGCATTCCTTCGAGCATGAATTGGCGATGGCCAATGCGCTTGGCATTTTCGGTTCGATCGACATGAACCGCAATGATTATCAATCGGGCTGGGATACCGACCAGTTCCCCAACAATGTGCCGGAAATGGCACTGGCCTATTACGAGGTTCTCAAGGGTGGCGGCTTCACGACCGGCGGCACGAATTTCGATGCGAAACTGCGTCGCCAGTCCCTTGATCCCGAAGACCTGCTGATCGCGCATATTGGCGGCATGGATGCTTGTGCGCGCGGTCTCAAGGCTGCAGCGCGGATGCTGGAAGAGAAGGCGCTGTCAAGTCATGTCGAGGCGCGCTATGCCGGTTGGGACCAGCCGGGTGCAAAAGCCATGTTGGAAGGCAAGCGTTCGCTCGAGTGAGATCGCGGAGTGGGTTGAGAATGAAGGCATCAATCCACAGCCACGTTCGGGCAAGCAGGAACTGCTGGAAAACATCGTCAACCGCTACGTCTGAAATCGCGCGATATCAGCGGAAGATTTGCGGCTTGTAGCTGATGCGCGAGCGGGCTTCAGGTGCCAGATGGCGGTTGAGGCGGCGATTGGCTGCGCCGAAAACCAGGATGATCAGCAGCGTGAAGAGAATGAAATAGATCGCGATGATCGGGTAGGGGACGAAGGGATTGAAGGTCTTTTCGGCGAAATAGCTGGCATAATACAGCGCGTCGCCCTCCTGCCGCCAAGCCGGGAAGCCGGAGAAAAACACCAGTGTGGTGGCGTGGAAAAGGAAGATCGCCTCATTGGTATAGGACGGCCAGGCGAGGCGGAGCAGGGTAGGCCAGATGATGCGGCGAAAGCGCGTCCACCCGCTCATTCCATAGGCTTCCGCGGCTTCGATATCGCCGCGCGGCACTGCCTTCAGAGCACCATGGAAAATCTCTGCCGTGTAGGCTGACGTGTTGAGGAAAAGCACGATCAGTGCGCCCAGCCAGGCCTTGGTCAGCCAGCTTGTCTCGACCGTGATCGTGGTGAAACCGAGCGGCA
>JAGRLM010000272.1 GCA_020441795.1 Nitratireductor sp. | reverse complement strand
AATCACGGTATCGATACCGCGCTGGCGCAGCATGACGTCAAGATCGCTGGCACCCGGTGAGAACGGCGAAAACCGGTCCTTGTAACAGCGGATATCCTCATCGGCGATATCCAGTTCGGGCCAGAAATCGTGATCCGGGTTTCCCGGCTGCAAGACATCGAGAAAGAGCTGGCGACGATCAGGATGCACAAAGCCGGATATGTAGTTCCACGTCCGCGGGGAGCCGGGTAGCGGCAAGGTTGTGCCAATCCACACAAGCGTTCCACCGGCATCGCGCAAGCCGGCGGCAAGCTTGTTGATCGCCGGGACAATCTGGCGCGAAGCAGCTGTTTCCAGCGGGGCATCCGGTCGTACAAATGCGTTTTGCATGTCGACGACCAGAAGGGCGGAGCTGGCCGCGTTTATCGGGGCCAGCCGTTCCGGTCTGCCACGGCGCCGGCTGATGGCCGCGCGCGCCTCGCGGGAAAATAACGGATGCGGCAAGGGCTTGCTCCTGTTTGCAGCAGTCATATGCTGGAATGAAATGGACGCCATAAACATCTGCGCGATTCCCGCATGGAGAAAGAAGATAACCGAGGTTCTGAAATTTTGCCACGATCCGGATTTCCCGCCATTTTCGTTCGTAGACGAAGACGGCGTTCCACGCGGCACACTGATTGAACAGACAACGAAGGCGATGGAGCTGGCCGGAATTCCGTTCCGGTTCGTGGCGATACCGATGTCGGTACAGGCTGGCGCTCTTGCCAACGGAGAAGTCGATGCCATCGCCGGGCTGGCAATCACGCCACAACGCCTGCAAGATCATGATTTCGCGCCACCTTTCGTCATCACTGGTGGCGGGTTGTTTTCCTTGAAAACGCAGCCTGCAGACAATGATCGCCTGCGGAATATCGCCACTCCGGCTGCCGGTCCCCTGCTTCCGGCTTGCCGCAGACATTTTCCCGAAGCCCGTATTATCGCTGTCGATAGCTACCTTGCCGCTCTTGCCATGGTCCAGGCTGGTGACGCTGACGCGGCTGCACTCAATATCGACGTCGCGCCGGAAGTCTGCGAGCGGTTTTTCCCGGCGCAGTTCCACATCGCGCCAAAGCCGTTCTTCAGCCTTCCCCTCGCAATAGCCGTGAAGAAGGGAAAACACGCAGCGCTCGCAGGAGCACTCCTTGCCGCGTGCGAAAACCCCGACATGCCTGAAATTTCCGATATTTCTTGACAGCCATCCCCCGGGAATTTACGACAAAGAAGGTAGAAAATACTTTATAATGGCGTAGACTGGGGAATAATGCAGGATTTTGCAGGTTCATTTGGCGAAGCTTTTCGTTTGCTGCTGCATCTTGATGGCAATCTCACTGAAATTGTCCTGCTGTCGCTCAGGGTGACCCTTTCTGCATTGGCAATCGCAACACTGATCTCACTGCCACTGGGCAGCATCCTGGCGGTGTGGCGCTTTCCGGGCAGAAGCATTCTGGTGGTTATCGTCAATTCGCTGATGGGCATGCCGCCCGTGGTGGTGGGCCTCGCGGTCTATATGCTGCTTTCGCGTGCCGGTCCGCTGGGACCGCTGGGACTGCTCTATACCCCCTCGGCGATGATTGTCGCCCAAACCATACTGGTCACGCCGATCATTACCGCACTCACACATCAGGTAATCCGTGAACTGCATTTCGAATATGACGAATTGCTGCGTTCCATGGGGGCCAATCGACTGGCGACCATCGCTACCCTGCTCTGGGATGCACGATATTCGCTGATAACCGCAATCCTTGCGGGGTTTGGAAGGGCATCGGCCGAGGTTGGCGCCGTCATGATCGTAGGCGGCAATATCGACCATGTGACCCGCATGATGACCACGGCGATCGCGCTGGAGACGTCAAAGGGCAACCTGTCGCTGGCACTAGGGCTTGGAATAATCCTGATGGCTCTTGCCATGGCGATCAATGCGGCGCTGCTTGCGGTGCGCATGACGGCCGAGAGGCGAGCCTATGCGTGAAGCGGTTCACCTCGAAACCTCCAACGTGGTTGAACTGCCGCGCCAGAGCGAAGCCATAGTGGTCGACAATCTTGTCTGGTCTGGCGGAGGAAAAACACGCATTGACGGGCTCAGCATGCATGTGCCAGCGACCGGCGTTACCGCGTTGCTTGGGGCAAATGGCGCCGGCAAAAGCCTGACCATGCGCCTGGTGGCGGGATTGTTGCAGCCGCAATCGGGATCGGTGCGCTTCCCCAAGGGTACCGTGCTGCCTCATGATCTCGCATTCGTGTTTCAAAAGCCCGTCCTGTTGCGGCGAACCGTGATCGGCAATCTGCTGCATGCCCTGGCATTGCGCGGCGTTGCACGCCGTGAGCGGCAACTTGCTGCCATGCGCCTGCTGTCGATTGGCAGGCTGGACGCCGTCGCCAATCAGCCTGCGCGTACCCTTTCAGGTGGTGAACAACAACGGCTTGCGATGGTCAGGGCCATGGCGGGGCAACCGCGATACCTTTTGCTGGATGAGCCGACCGCAAGCCTTGATCCGCACAGCACTGCGCAAATAGAGGAATTGATCAGAACCGTGTCGCAAAGTGGCGTTGCGGTGCTGCTTGTCACGCATGACCGGGGACAGGCAGAGCGACTGGCCCAAGAAGTAAGGTTCATGCACCAGGGCCGCGTGGTTGAATCCGGTCCGGCCCATGGATTCTTCACCCATCCCCA
>JAGRLM010000271.1 GCA_020441795.1 Nitratireductor sp. | reverse complement strand
CCGCAGGATACGGTGCTGTTCAACGACACGGTCGCCTACAACATCGCCTATGGCCGCACCAGCGCGACGGAAGCCGAGGTCGAAAAGGCTGCCGATATGGCCCAGATCGGCGACTTCATCCGCAGCCTGCCGAAAGGCTTTGCCAGCGAAGTCGGCGAGCGCGGGCTGAAACTCTCCGGCGGGGAAAAACAGCGTGTCGCAATCGCTCGCACCTTGTTGAAGGCGCCGCCGATCCTGATCCTCGATGAGGCAACATCGGCACTTGACACCCATACCGAGCGCGAGATCCAGTCATCGCTCGACATGGTGTCGAAGGACCGCACTACGCTCGTAATTGCGCACCGTCTCTCCACAGTCATCAATGCCGACGAGATCATCGTTCTCAAGGCGGGTGAAATTGCGGAACGCGGCACCCACAAGGCATTGCTGAAGAAGAAGGGCCTATATAGCGAAATGTGGAGCCGCCAGCGCGAGGCAACCGAGGCCGAGGAAAGGCTGCGTGCTGCCCGCGAAAGCGACGAACTTGGCGTGATCGTTCGTGGCAAGACGGCAAATTAAGGCGGTAATATTCTCCGCCTCAATTGCCATTGCCGGCAGGATTATCCGCGATGTTGCGAGCGGAATTCCCAAGGCGTGACTTCGCCGTCCTTGTCGGTGTCAGCCTCTTCATAGCGCGCCTTGCCGGCGGCCATGAACTCGGCCTTTGAGACCTTGCCGTCCTTGTCCGTGTCCATCGGTGCATAGCGAGCCTTCTTCTGCTCCTGGCGCGCTTTCATGCGCTCCTCGTTGCGCCCTTCCTGCGGCCCCATGCGCACGGCCATGTATTCTTCCTCGGTCAGGAAGCCGTCATCATCGCTATCCATGGCGAGATAGACACTTTCGCGCTGCGCTGCGGCTTCATCGGGCGAGATGACACCGTCATCATTCGCGTCAATGATTGCAAACCGGCCCATCTGCTGTCCTTCGCCGCGCATCATGCGACCATTGCCCCTGTTCTGGCCCCAGCCCATCATCCAGTGACGACCATTGCCGCGATAGCCGTCATTGTCATCGTCTGCCGCTGCCGGAGCAGCTGTTGCAAGAAGTGCTGCAGCCATTGCAGCCATCATGGTCGTGGTCGAGATCTTGTTAAACATCAGTATTCTCCCTGGTTGGAATAATCCCGATCATCCCTCAGTCTTGCCGAAAGGGAGTTGCTCCAAATCAATATGGAGAAAATGTAATATATTGATCGCGCAGCAGTTACTGTTTCCAATTCCCAACCCACCTTTCCCCCCGTTGCGATTCCTGCTAGCAAGCAGCCACAAATCGGAAGGCTGCCATGGACTTTTCCAATATCTTTTCCACGCTGCGCAAATCGCTTGTCCCCATCCACAAGGAAGGCTGGCCGTTCATCGCCATGTTCTTCGTTGCAGCGGTTGTGCTTGGCTGGTTTTCGGATCCGTTGTTCTACGTCGGTCTCGCGCTGACTGCATGGTGCGCCTATTTCTTTCGTGATCCACAGCGCGTATCGCCGGTTAGCGATGATTTTGTCATTTCGCCAGCCGATGGTCGCGTATCGCATATTGGCCAGGTCGTTCCTCCGCGCGAACTGGGCATGGGCGCTGATCCGCTGACCCGCGTTTCGGTTTTCATGAATGTCTTCAATTGCCACGTGAACCGCGCGCCGGTTCGCGGGCGCATCGAAACCATTGTCCACAAACATGGCAAGTTTCTCAATGCCGAGCTCGACAAGGCAAGCGAGGAGAACGAACGCAATTCCGTTCTGATCGACGGCCCGCATGGCAAGGTTGGCGTGGTTCAGGTGGCGGGGCTTGTGGCGCGCCGCATAGTCTGCTGGTCGCGCGAGGGAGACACGCTGGCGGTCGGCGAGCGCTTTGGTCTCATTCGCTTCGGTTCGCGGCTGGATGTGTATTTGCCGAAGGGTGCAAAGGTCTGCGTTGCGCTGGGCCAGACCGCCATTGCTGGAGAAACGATCCTTGCCCGCCACGACGATGCGCCAACCGCACCGGTAACACGGGTGGCATGAGCCGAATGGAAACGCCCTTTCCCCCCTTCAACCCGGATGGTGAACCCGAAGAGGAAAATGGCACTGACGGCTATGCGAGCCCGCGTTTGCGCGATATTCCGCTGCGCACGATTTTCCCTAACCTGTTGACCCTTCTGGCCATCTGCTCCGGCCTCACATCCATCCGCTTTGCGGTTGAAGAACAGATAAGCCTTGCAGTCGGCGCAATCATTCTGGCTGCCTTTCTCGACGGCATTGACGGACGCGTTGCGCGCTTCCTCAAATCCACATCGCGCTTCGGTGCGCAGATGGACAGCCTGGCCGATTTCGTCAATTTCGGGGTGGCACCGGCAATGCTGCTCTACTTCACGCTTCTTGACGGTGTACGCAGCTTTGGCTGGATTGCGGCCTTGATCTATGCGAGTTGCGCATGCCTGCGGCTTGCCCGCTTCAACGTCATGCTGGACATGCCCGACCGCCCCAAATGGCAGAACAATTTTTTTGTCGGAGTGCCGGCACCTGCTGGCGCAATGACGGTGCTGGCCCCCATCTATCTCCACCAGTTGGGACTGGAAAACAGCCAATCACTTGATACCTTCGCCGCGATCTACGCCGTGCTGATCGGCCTGCTGATGGTCTCGAGCCTGCCTACTTTTTCAGGCAAGGACATGGGCAAGCGGGTGCCGCGCGAATATGTGCTGCCGCTGCTGATTGTCGTCGTTGCCTTTGCCGGAATGATGCTTTCCTGGCCATGGGAAACATTGAGCGGACTTGCCTTTCTCTACCTCGCCGGAATGCCGTTCGGCTATCGCGCATGGCAGGCGCATGTCTCGGCAGAGATTGAGAAGTCTGCCGAGAACCAGAACCAACAGTCCGGGTAAGTGGCACTTCACGCCGCGTCGTCGAGCCCCAGATTGGACAAGGCCACCTTGCGCGCCGTGCCATAATCCGTCTTGCCGGTTCCCAATACCGGGATTTCGCCAACCTGGATGATGAAGTTCGGCACCATCAACTCCGTCAGCCCTTCCTTGCGGCTCGCCTCCAGCAGGACATCGCGATTGGCGCCGGGCGCAGTCGTCACCAGCACCACGCGCTCACCTTTGCGCTTGTCAGGAACGGCAACAACGGCGTGATGCTCTTCGGGCCACAGCTTCTGGGCCAGAATTTCCACGGCTCCCAGCGAAACCATTTCGCCAGCAATCTTGGCAAAGCGTTTCACCCGACCGCGAATGGCAATGAAACCATCCTCGTCGATCTCAACCACATCGCCTGAATCGTGCCATCCATCAACCAGTGGCTGGATAACCCCCGGATTGTCCGCCAGCATGTATCCCATCATGACATTGGGGCCGCGAAGATACATTCGCCCGCCATTGGTGATGCCCTCCACCGGTTCAAGCCGCAATTCCATGCCAGGAAGCGGCTTGCCTACGGTGCCGGGGCGGTTTTCCTCCGGTGTGTTGACAGCAACGACGGGTGCGGCTTCCGTCATGCCAAAGCCTTCCACGACGAGCGTGTTGAAGCGGTCCATCCAGACCTTGCGGGTTTCGTCCTTTACTGCTTCGGCACCCGCCACCACCATGCGAACGCTGTCGAAATCCTTGTCCCTGGCTGTTCGTGCATAGCCCGTCAGGAAGGTGTCCGTGCCGAAAAGCAATGTGGGCTTGGTCCGTGCGACCGCCTGCGGAATGATCTTGTAGTGCAGCGGCGAAGGATAGAGATAGAGCTTCACGCCAAAGACCAGCGGCAGAACCATACCACCGGTAAGCCCGAACGAATGGAACACAGGCAGCACGTTGAACAACTTGTCCCTGGGTCCAAAGGCAATACGTTGTTCGATCTGGCTGCAATTGGAAAGCAGGTTCGAATGCGACAGGACCACTCCCTTGGGTAGCCCCTCCGAACCCGAAGTGAAAAGCACCAGTGCCGGATCGCGGGGTTTTACCCTGGCAAGGGGCTTGTTGCGCATTACATAGCCAAGCGCCTTGTCAAAGACGCTGATTTTACTGGCAAGGTCCTCCAGCCAGATGATCTTGAGGCCTGCCTCCTGCAATACCTTGACCGGCGCTTCGAGTTCCGCCTTCTCGACAAAGGTCCGCGAGGCAATCACCATGCGGGCCTTCACCGTCTGGCAGGCGGAGAGAATGGTCGATGGCCCGGCGGTATAATTGAGCATGGCCGGTATTCGCCCGGCTGACTGCAAACCCAGAAATGTTGCTGCAACAGCACTTGCATTGGGCAGCAGGACGGGAACGATCTCGCCCTTGCGTGTCATGCGGGCGAATTTCGCTCCCAATATCCGAGCGCCCGTCATAAGGCGCTTGTAGGTTGAACTGCCGCCGGTGGCATCCTCGATAACCGGCTTGCCATCGTCATGCTTCAACGCTGCGTCGCGAAACGCCTCGAAAAGCGTCATGCCTTCGAATCGCGAATGAAAATCAGCCATTGCGCATTTCCTCCCAGATGCAGCGCAGTCAGGCACCAGGCCTGTCACCGCTGCAATAGTGGCAATTGCGCCGCAATTATCAAGCTTTTGCCCGCATGGGAGAGAATTTTCTCCAGCCCGTCCCTGACATTGGAGTGATGAGGTTGACCTCACCAGTCATGGCGGGCAAACAGGGCCTGTTGGTTCGTTTGTTTGCCGAAGTCGAAGACAGAATATCCCGCCGGGAAGGATATCCATGCATGTACCGCTGATCGCGATCTGGCCGCCACTGACATTGATGGCTGCCGATATTCTCCTGATGATACCGGTATTGATTTTCGGATTTTGGCCTTTGGCTCTGGCACTGTTCGCGGGACTGGTCATTCTCGTGTTTGACGCCAAGGGGCGCATGGCCGACTTCCGAAACGCCCACAGGCATCTGTCATCGGGCCGCGATCCAGCCCGCGTTGCCAAGTCCTATCAGTTTTCGTGGTGTGGTCGTGTTGCCTGCACCCAGGCGGCGTGGTCGGCGGGCGATGACAAGGGCAGGGCGGTTGCGGAGTATTATTCCACGAACGGCTATCGCTGGTTCCACATTTTCCCCGACAAGACTTTCAGCCTCGATTGCCCCTTTCTGACGGTGCGTTTCTGGGAAATCACCTTGCGCGGCAATTCACGCGCGAAGGAAAAGCTGGAAGCCGAATTTGACATGGTGCCGGTCGAAGAAGATGCGAACGAGACGGAACAGCCTGTAAGGGTCTCTCGCGCTGCTTGACGAATTTGGTTGCGGCTTGCCGATCAGGCAGGTTTTTGCGGCGTCAGGAATGTCTTCGTGGCGCAATCCCAGATCACGCCGGTCTTGTTCATGTCCGGACTGGCCAGCATCACGAAATCGGCGGCGAGTTCGGCAGGGTGCGGCAGGCTTTGCGGGTCTTCCCCCGGCATCGCCAATGCCCGCATGGCTGTGCGTGTTGCGCCGGGATTGACGATTACCGAGCGGATATTCGTATTGGCCGATTCAGCTGCATAAACGCGCGCAAGCGCTTCAAGCGCTGCCTTGGATGCCGCATATGGCCCCCAGAATGCCCGGCATGAATGCGGCGAACCCGAACTCATGAAGATGGCACGGCCCGAATCCGATGCGCGCAACAATGGATCAAGCGAACGGATGAAGCGCCAATTCGCCGTGACATTGATGTCCATCACCTTCTGGAAATTCTTCGGCTCGTGATGACCGAGCGGGGATAACCCGCCCAATATGCCGGCATTGGCCATGAACACGTCCAGCCGGTTCCACCGCTGGTCAATGGCTGCACCCAGACGGTCTATGGCGTCATAATCGGTGATATCCATCGGAACCAGCGTAGCGCCGGAACCGCCCGCCGCCTTGATCTCGTCGTCAAGTTCCTCGAGGCCGCCGGTGGTGCGCGCCACTGCGATGACATGCGCACCTTCGCGCGCCATGGCCAGTGCTGCGTGATAGCCGATTCCGCGGGATGCACCGGTAACCAGTGCAATGCGACCTTCAAGCTTGCCCATGTCAATCAGCCCCGGCTGTCCGAAAGCAGGGACAGCTTGCGCACATTGTCCTTGTCTTCATGGTCCGTCAGCCGCGTCGGATATTCTCCGGTGAAGCAGGCGTCACAGAATTGCGGCGTTTCGCCATTGCGAGCCGCTTCCCCGGCCGCGCGATAGAGCCCGTCGATCGACAGGAAGCCAAGCGAATCCACCCGGATGAAGTCTGCCATTTCCGCAATGCTCATGCGTGAAGCCAGCAATTTCTGTTTTTCGGGCGTATCAACGCCGTAAAAACACGATGACATTGTTGGCGGGCTGGCAATGCGCATATGCACTTCCTTCGCACCAGCTTCGCGCACCATCTGCACGATCTTCTGTGAGGTCGTGCCACGCACAATGCTGTCATCCACGAGGACTACGCGCTTCCCCTCGATCATCTTGCGGTTTGCATTGTGCTTGAGCTTCACCCCCATATGCCGGATCGAATCCGATGGCTGGATGAAGGTCCGTCCGACATAATGATTGCGGATGATACCAAGCTCGAAGGGCAGGCCGGCACCTTGTGCAAAACCGATTGCTGCGGGATTGCCTGAATCGGGCACCGGCACGACGATGTCGGCATCGGCTGGCTGCTCGCGCGCCAGTTCCACACCGATCTGCTTGCGAACCGCATACACATTGCGCCCGCCGATCACGGAGTCGGGCCGGGCGAAATAAACATATTCGAAGATGCAGAAACGGTCGGCTGTTTTTTCGAACGGCTTGGTGCTGGTAATTCCCTTCTCGGTAATCACTACCAGTTCGCCCGGTTCGATATCACGCACGAAACGCGCGCCGATGATATCCAGCGCACAGGTTTCCGATGCGAGGATATAAGCGCCGTCCAGATCGCCTAGCACCAGAGGGCGAACCCCCAGCGCATCGCGGCAACCGACCAGCTTCTTGTTGGTGATGCCGACGATCGAAAATGCCCCTTCAAGCTGGCTCAGTGCAGCAATGAGGCGTTCCTCGAAATTCTGCTGCTTGGCTGTCGCGATAAGGTGCAGGATCACCTCGGTGTCGGATGTCGTATGAAAGATGGAACCTTCGCGCTGCAACTGGCGGCGCAGCGTCATGGCGTTGGTCAGGTTGCCATTATGGGCAACAGCAAACCCGCCGCCGGCAAATTCAGCAAAGAACGGCTGCACATTGCGCATCTCGTCGCCACCGGTCGTCGAGTAGCGCGTATGGCCAATGGCACGGTTGCCCTTGAGTCGCTCCAGCACCTGTGGTCGGGTGAAGGTATCGCCGATCAGGCCGCGATGCCGCTCGGCATAAAACTGGCTGCCGTCATAGGAAACAATGCCAGCCGCTTCCTGCCCGCGATGCTGCAGTGCATGCAGGCCGAGCGTGGTCAGCGCGGCGGCGTCACTCGTGCCGAATATGCCGAAGACGCCACATTCCTCATGCAACTGGTCATCGTCGCCCGCAAAAGGATGCACCGGAAAACCGGCATTGCCTTTTGCCACGTCTCGATTGCCCTTGCTCATTCCGGTGTTTCCCCGATCTGGTAGACAATGGATTTGCAATTCCGGCGCATGCCGGATCAGCCTTTCGGTGCAGGTGCCGTATCCTCTGGCGCATCGCCATCCGAAGGTGTTGTTTGGTCGCCTTTCGGCTTGAACCGCTCGATCAGCGACCGCCCGTCGGGATCTTCCAGCATCTGCACGATGTTTCCGCCAATCGATTCCAGAACCGGCTTGGACTTGGCATTGGCGACCCAGCCAGGCTGATTGTCCGGAACCAGCCAATTGTAGAACAGAAGTGCCACGGCCACCAGCAATGCACCGCGAAGCGCACCGAATACAAATCCCAGGCTGCGATCAAGGGCACCGATCCGGCTGTCGACAATGAAATCGGCAATCCGCATCGTGATAAGGCTGACGACCAGCAGGACGACTGCAAAGATGATCCCGGCCGCGGCCAGGTCGGCAATGGTCTTGTTCGAACTGATCTGCGCCGTATAGGGCGCTACCATGGGCGAAACACTTGGATAGAATTTATAGGCGGCGAATGCCGCGGCTGCCCAGGAGGCAACAGACAGTAATTCGCGAGAAAAGCCCCTGATCATGGCGAGTACGCCAGAAACAAGCATCAATCCGATCAGTATCCCGTCGAAAAGGGTTATTGGCATGTCATGGCCCCTTGTTTCACCATCGCTCTGCCGCCAGCTCGGACGGTCAACAAGCTGTCCAAATAGACCGGATTGGCCATTCATTCCAGCAAGAAATCGGTTTTTCACCGTTCATCGCTCTGTCCAGCGGCAATAGCTGCCACAAGTTCGGCAAGGTCGCGATACTCTGCCGCTGCCAATCCGGTTTTCTGGCCTTCCAGGCTGCCCTTGGGAATATGCGCCCGCTTGAAACCGAGTTTCTCACCCTCTTTCAGCCGTGAGCCGGAATGGGCAACCGGTCGTGCCGCGCCTGAAAGGCTGATTTCACCAAAATAGATGCTGTCAGCGCTCAGAGCCCGGCCTGACAATGACGAAACCAGCGCTGCGGCCACTGCCATGTCTGCAGCAGGCTCGCTGATCCGGTAGCCGCCCGCGACATTGAGATAGACATCATGCTGGGCAAACCGCACACCACAATGCGCTTCCAGAACGGCCAGGACCATGGATAGTCGTGCTGAATCCCATCCGACCACTGCGCGCCGAGGTGTGCCAAGTGTCGACTGCGCCACCAATGCCTGGATTTCCACCAGAACCGGCCTGGTGCCTTCCATTCCGGCAAAGACCGCTGCGCCCGGCGAGGAGGAATTCCGCTCGCCAAGAAACAGTTCCGACGGATTTGCCACTTCGCGCAAACCCTTGTCCGACATTTCGAACACGCCGATTTCGTCGGTCGCACCGAAGCGGTTCTTGACCGTGCGCAAGATGCGGAAATGGTGTCCGCCTTCGCCTTCGAAATACAGCACCGCATCTACCATGTGCTCCACCACACGGGGGCCGGCAATCTGGCCCTCCTTCGTCACATGGCCGACCAGAACCACACAGGCGCCCGATTTCTTTGCATATCGGATCATCGCCTGCGCAGAGGCGCGCACCTGGGTGACAGTGCCGGGGGCAGATTCCGCAAGTTCCGTCCAAAGCGTCTGGATTGAATCGATGATCAAAAGGGTTGGCGCAGGTCCCTGGTCGAGCGTTGCCAGAATGTTTTCGACACTGGTTTCTGCAGCCAGGCCCACATTGGATTCAACGGCATTGAGACGCCGTGCCCTGAGCCTGATCTGGGCAACCGCCTCCTCGCCGGAAACATAGATGACCGAATGTCCCTTGCGAGCGAGCGCAGCTGCTGCCTGCATCAGCAATGTCGACTTGCCTATGCCCGGATCGCCGCCAACCAGCAGCGCCGATCCATGGACGAAGCCGCCACCGGTAACGCGGTCAAATTCATCAATGCCACATGCAATGCGTGGTGCTTCCTCGATCGAACCCGACAGTGGAACCAGTTGGACC
This sequence comes from Nitratireductor sp., assembly GCA_020441795.1. Lineage (GTDB taxonomy): Bacteria > Pseudomonadota > Alphaproteobacteria > Rhizobiales > Rhizobiaceae > BOKV01. Next base: position 4,824 of record JAGRLM010000271.1, on the reverse strand, counting down.
GGAGTGCCCTTGCGCACTGACCTTGCCGCAGGTGCGGCACCAATGCCCGTTGAGGCATTTTCCTCAACCAGCGTGTTCCATTCATTGCAGGCATCGCACTTGCCCTGCCAACGCGTCGATACCGCTCCACAGGTCTGGCAGATGAATTGGGATCGGTTCTTCGCCATCCTGGCCGCCCTCGTTGTTCACGGTGTGTTCTAGCGAAGGCCGAGGCCTATGGCAAGGGGATGCAGCCATTGGAAGCAGGAAGCGAAGTTGGCTTGTGGGAAGGCTCAGTTTCCCGCGCGCTTCATCATCATTTCATGCACGGCCTGCATGCCGCGTTCGGCCATGGCTGAAACTTCGGCAGCGTGGGTGTGCATCGCCGCAACGACTTCCGGGTCATCGGAAGTCTGGACAACAACAATTCCCTCATCGTTCACATCGATTTCGGAATGAATCTTGTCGCCGCGCGCAAAAAAGATGTCGAGTGTGGGGCTCTGGATGAATATCTTCGGGTCATCCTTGTTCTCCACCCTTCCGATCATGCCGCTGACGTGGCTGGCAAGCGCTGCCATGACCGCTTCATCGGATGATTTTGTCACGGTGCGAATACCATTGGGCAATTCCGTCACTTCACGCGAAAGGGTTTCGAAATTGCGGAACATGATCGCCAGTTCCTCGCTTTCGCGCGCGCTGGCATTCTCACCCCTGAGGCCAGGCATGTTGACCTCGTCGTGACCGGTACCATCAGCACCGTGATGCTGGGCGTGCATTCCCATATGCATTCCCGCTCCGTCATGACCCATCATTGCCATGAGGTTATCGCCACGGGTGTAAGCAAAGATGCCACCTGCGGCTACAATCAGCGCGAATATCGCGATAATCATCCCTCGCCGCGATCTGGGTTTGGTGCTGTCCTGTGACATTGGTCATTTGCTCCGTATTTGAGGGGTAATATGCACTTAATGGCATGAATTGCCAGGCGGGTCTGTGGCAATTGCCATTCTGCGTCCACAAGCCGCTACCGGTTCCGCCTGCTACGTGCTAGGCAGGCGCGGGGGCGAATCCCACAAGATCCCGGGCGGAGGTTTTTTCCTGTGTTGCAAACCACCACACAAACAAGGATTGCGCTGCAACCCGACTGGATAAACGTGATCGGCATTTCGTTTTTCCATCTCATGGCGCTTTTGGCAGTATTTCCGGCATTTTTCTCCTGGACTGGCCTGATACTGGCATTTCTGGGCAATTTCGTCTTTGGCACCCTGGGCATCAATCTGTTTTACCACCGCTTTCTCACCCACAAGGGCTTTCAATGCCCCAAATGGCTTGAGCGTGTGCTTGCGATATTGGCGGTTTGCTGCTTTCAGGATTCGCCCGCGCGCTGGGTTGCAGTCCACCGGCGCCATCATGAATTTTCCGATGAGGAACCCGATCCGCATACGCCCATTCGCGGCTTCATTTGGGCGCATGTCGGCTGGGTGCTGGTCAAGTCGCCCGACGCATCCAGGCTCGAACTCTATGCCCGCTACGCCAAGGATGTCTTGCGTGATCCGTTTTACCGCAAGCTCGAGGACCCGCGCATTTATGTCGGCATTCTGGCACTGCAGTGTATCGTGTTCTTCGGTGCGGGCTTCCTTGCCGGTATCCTCACGGGGTCAGACCTGCAAGGGTCTGTACTGTTCGGGGCCAGCCTGCTGATCTGGGGTGTTTTCGTGCGCACGGTCTTTGTCTGGCATGCGACCTGGTCGGTCAATTCCGTTACCCATGTCTGGGGCTATCAGAATTATGATACCGGTGAGAACAGCCGCAACAACATCCTGATCGGGTTTCTGACCAATGGCGAGGGTTGGCACAACAACCATCATGCCGATCCGCGCTCGGCAAGGCATGGCCACCGCCCCTTCGAATTTGACCTGACATTCCTGACCATTCGCCTGCTCGCCCTGATGGGGCTGGTCTGGAACATCAAGGACACGAACCTGATTGCAAAAGCCGATTTGGCTGCCTGATCCGTCTTTTCAGGATTTCAAGGACAGGGACCCATCGGGCGCAAGTTTTTCGTCATCTGCGGAAGCCGTGATATCTGCCTCTTGATCTGGGAGGTCCATTACCGGCCTTTCAACTATCGGGCTTTCCATCATCGGCTTGTCGACAAGTTTGGCCACCAGCAGCCTGAGTTCAGATGGCTTGGTGTGTCCCGCCACAACTTCGTGTTATCCTATTCCAGCGCGCCTCAGCGCCTCTTTCTTGACTGCATCGCGGGCCGCAGCCGTGCCTTGATGGTGCCCTGTACCCTGGTACTCGATGGCGTGCTTGGGATGACAGTTTTCGTCGACCAGGAGGAGGTCTATCCGCTTCGAGTTGACGCAGCCATATGCCGCCGGATCCTCGCTGTTCAGGATTTCTCCCAGCGAAACCTGTGCCATCACCTGCCAATTCGGATTGCAATCAAGGACCATGCGGTCCAGTTCCTTGAAAACCCGTGCTTCACTCCGGTTCAATAGAGGTTGAATGCTGAATTGCGCACCCATGACGATGCGCAATTGATCTGCAGCATCGATCGTCGGTGATCTGGGCTTTTCCGGTTGGCGCTGGAACGAGATTACATTGTCGTCGTATTTCCGCTTGCGCTCTTGCCAATTGACGCGATTGCGCTTTTGCCAGGCTCTTCTTCGCCGCTTCGCAGAGATTTTTTCGATTTGGCGACCCAGCCAGAATATGAAGACAGCCGCAATTATCTGGTAGATGATAAAATCTTGAATCTGTATTTTTTCGGTTAGTATCTCCATCCAACCTTGCCCCGAAGCCCGTAGTCTCATTGCAATACAGGCAAGAATACAAAAATCTGAATTGGGGTCAAATTAACGGCAACGATGCGCAACGGGAAAAAAATTATCCCACCCAGACCCGCTCGCACCTGTCCCGCATGCCGGTCAGGATATCATAGCCAATGGTGCCGCAGGCGCGTGCCAGATCATCAACCGCAACATTCTCGCCAAACAGTTCGATCCACTCAGCCTTTTCGAGTTGTGCCGCGGGAATGTCGGTAACGTCGAACATGCAACTGTCCATCGATACCCGACCGATCATCGGCACGTCCTTGTCGCAAACATGGCCGACCGCGCCTGGAAACTGCGCCCTGAGCGGCACACCATCGCCTGAAGCGGCGCGCGGCACCCCGTCGCCATAGCCCGCACCCACCGTTGCGATGACACTGTCGCGCGCCAGGACATGCGTCGCGCCGTAGCCGACCGTTTCACCCTTTTTCGCATGGCGGACTTGCAGGATCCTTGCCTCGAATGTCGCCACGCTATCCATCGGACCAACCGTGCTATCAATGGCTTCCGCTCCATAAAGCGCTATGCCTGGCCGGGTCAGGTCGTATCCAAGCCCTTCCTGCGCCAGAATGCCTGCGGAATTGGCAAGTGAACCCATGAAACCGGGAAAGACGGCGCGAAGCCGGTCAAATGCCTGTTTCTGGCAGTCGATCATGGGATGCTGCGGGTCATCGGCGCAGGCAAGATGGCTCATGATGAGCACCGGCGAGACCGAATGGAGCCGCGCCTTGTCCGCAGCAAGTTGCAGCGCCTGGCTCTCGCTCAGGCCCAGCCGGTTCATGCCGGTATCAAAATGCAGTGCGCACGGCTTGCGATTGCCGGTTTGCCGACAGCGCTCCGCCCAGATTTCGATCTCGCCCGGGTCGTTGAGAACCGGTATCAGACCCGCTTCCTGGTAGAAGGCAGCATTTTCGCGGGTCAATCCGCCAAGCACGAAGATTTCGGCATTCGCTGCAACCTTTCGCGCCCTGATGCCTTCGCCCGGAGTTGCGACGAAGAAGTGGCGGCAACCCGCCGAATCGAGTGCCGCTGTTACCGGTTCAAGCCCCATGCCATAGGCATTGGCCTTGACCGCAGCCCCCGTGGCGGCATCGGGCGTGAACAAGCCCAGCAGCTTCCAGTTTCGCACAATCGATCCAAGATCGATGGTCAGTCGCGATGTCGCTACAAGGGGGGAGGCGACCTTACTCATGCCGCTCCGGCAGATATTCGTCTTCTGCAAGATCGGAGAAACGGGTGAACTGCGCCTGGAAGCCGAGCTTCGCGGTGCCTGTCGGGCCGTGGCGCTGCTTGGCAATGATGACCTCCGCCTTGCCGATCGCTTCACGCATTTCCTGGTCCCATTTGAACCATTCCTCGGTGCCTTCCTTCGGCTCCTTGTTCTTCAGATAATATTCCTCGCGATAGACAAACAGCACCACGTCGGCGTCCTGTTCGATGGACCCAGATTCACGCAAGTCAGACAATTGCGGGCGCTTGTCGTCACGGCTTTCCACCTGGCGCGAAAGCTGCGACAGCGCGATGATCGGCACCCCCAGTTCCTTGGCCAGCGCCTTGAGCCCGGTGGTGATTTCCGTCACCTCCTGTACCCGGTTGCCGCTGCTTGCAGTTTTGGAGCCCTGCATCAGCTGGATATAGTCGATGATCAGCACATCAAGCCCGCGCTGGCGCTTCAGCCGCCGCGCACGCGCAGCGAGCTGCGCAATCGAAATGCCCCCGGTTTCATCGATGAACAGCGGAATTCGGCTCATTTCCTGCGCGCAATAGGACAGTTTTTCGAAATCGGTTTCTGTGATCTCGCCGCGCCTGATCTTTGACGAGGAGATTTCCGCCTGTTCTGATATGATGCGCGTCGCCAGCTGTTCCGCGCTCATTTCCAGCGAGAAGAAGCCAACGACTCCGCCATCAACGGATTCGGGCGTGCCGTCTGGCTTGGTGCCCGGCACATGCGCATGCGCAATGTTGAACGCAATGTTGGTCGCAAGCGAGGTCTTGCCCATGCCGG
>JAGRLM010000020.1 GCA_020441795.1 Nitratireductor sp. | reverse complement strand
AGCATCACTGCATGGGGAGGATAACCCGCTTGGCGCAAGACAATTCAAATGTGAACACGCAGATCGTCAATGCCCTGATCGAGCATGACGTGCGCTTCGTCACCACTGTTCCCTGCAAGCAGCTGGCCGGTGTGATCGACCTCGTGGAAAAGGCACCGCAAATCCACCATGTTCCTTCCAACAAGGAAGATGAAGGCATGGGCCTGTGCGCAGGTGCCTGGATGGGCGGCAAGCGCTCGGCCATCATCATGCAGAACACGGCATTGGGCGTCACAGTCAACACATTGGCGACGCTGATCCAGTTCTACAACATCCCGCTGCCGATGATCATTTCCTATCGCGGCGAACTTGGCGAGCGTGTTGCCTGCCAGGTGGAAATGGCAGTGCACACCAAGGCCATTCTCGACCAGCTCAACATCCAGACCTACCACTTCCACAAGCCGGAGGATGTTGGCGAGATCGGCGTGATCCTGAAGCACACTTTCATGAGCCGCAAGCCTACCGCCATTCTCACCGACTCGCATTTCTGGGGAGGCTACTGATGATCCGCAGCGAAGTTCTCAAGACGCTGATTCCGTTGATTTCGGACCAGCTCGTCGTCTGCAATATCGGCCTGCCCAGCCAGGAATTGCACATGATGGACGACCAGCCATCGAATTTCTACATGCTGGGCACCATGGGCCTTGCCTCATCCATAGGACTCGGCCTTGCTCTGGCGCAGAAGCAGAAGGTGATTGCGATTGACGGTGACGGCTCCGTCCTGACCAATCTTGGCACCTTGCCGACCATCGCCAACAACCCTGCCCCGAATTTCATCCTGCTGATCATCGACAATGGCAGCTATGGTTCAACCGGCGACCAGCCAACCTATGCCGGCAAGAAGACATCCCTTGCCAAGGTGGCGGAAGCCTGTGGCTGCGAAAACGTAATCGAATGCAAGGCCGAGGATACCGCCGAGGCGATGAAAAAGGCCCTCGAAGGCAATCAGATGACGATCATCGTTTGCAAGTGCCAGTCCGGCAACATCCCGGTTCCGGTCATCGAGATGGACGCGCCCGTCATTCGCCATCGCTTCATGGAAGAAGTGAAGCGCCGCAACGCCTGATCTTCTTCGCATGATCTGACGCAAACAAGCCCGGGATCACTCCCGGGCTTGTTTTTTCAGGTCAAGCTTGGGAGGTCAGAAACTACGCTCGACGCGAAGGCTGAAAGTGCCATTGTTCATCTGGCCATCGGCAACTGACTCCATGTTGTAGGTCGTGACCGTATATTCCGGCTGAATTCTCAGGCCGGGCACCACGTCCCACGCAACACCGACAGTCCAGTTCTTCGCACTTCCAGATACTGCGGCCACATTGTTGGGAGCAGCATTCAGCGGCGAGCCGAAATACTGGTCCGCATAATCAGAATAGCCAGCAAACAGGATCATCTTGTCGGTGACATTCATTGCAGCCGTCACACCCCACAAATGGCCTTTGACATAATCGGTCTCTCCATTGTCGGACATGTAGAATCCACCAAGGCGACCGCCGGGGATCAGGTCCGACAGGTCGAAGTCGGCACGCACTTTCCAGGCCTGTGCGGACGCCGAACTGTCGTTATAGACTACGCCTGCGAGATACATCTTGCCTGCAGAATAGGTAAAACCTGCATACAGGTCCGGCGCGCCGGCTTCCCCGGAATTATTGCCGTCTTCCACACCGACCGTCAGGCTGAGGCCATTGGTTTCATAGGTATAGTCGGCATATATGCCATTGTGGAAAATATAGAGGCCATCAAAGCGGGCTTCGTAATAGCCGTAATCGGCACCGCGATGCCAATAGGAATCGTCAAAGCCGATATTGAAACCCGCAAGCTTGATATAGGCGGTGTCAACAACCGTCGGTGCCGATGACGGCCCTTCGGCCGCTGACAGCACGTCATTGTGGCCACCTTCCGTTGAATTGGCAACGAAGCGGATACGCGACGACAGCGTTCCATATTCGGTTTCATTGTTGGCGCGGACATTGAGACGCGCACGGTAATTCCACTCATGGTGTGATGTCAGGTCATCACCGGGTATCTTGTCATGATAGTGGGTGAAGCCGTATTGCACACGAACATCACCATCGAATTTCAGGCAGGTTTCAGTGCCCGGAATGTAAAACCAGCCCGCCCCATACGCATCGCAAACGCGCACATATTCGACCGGCTCCGGTTCAGCAATGATTGCATCAGCCGCACGCGCAGCAGGCACGGCGATCAGGACGGCAGCAGATGCCAACAGCAACGATTTCAGTTTCATGTAATACCCCTGGATAGCCGGACCGCGTCCGGTGTGAATGGTGAATTCGCCCGGCATGGATTCAAAACATGTCACACGCCCGTCACGATGTTTAGACAAGACCTGACTTCCGTAAAGATTTATTTAGACGGCATTCTGTTTTTCGAAGAATTCCAGCGGGCGAGTTGCAAACAGATCACACCCAATCAACAAAAAAGCTTTAATTGCCAGTTATTTAACACGAATGCCTAATCCACAAGCGCTCAAAAGTAAAGCACCTGCCTATTTTGCCAGCAAAACAATTAATGTGAATTTACCCCGAAATCTGCTGTAATTTGAAATCAGCGCCACTCCCAGCCGCGCATCCGCTGTTGCCAGATGCGTTCGCCGATCATGCAGTCCACGGATGGTCTGCCTTTGTCCTGGATTGGCATCACGAAAGAAGCCCTCTCCAGGCGCGGTATGCTGCCGGCGATTTCAAGCACCAGCTTGCGGCGCACGGCCTGCGGAAATTCATCCCAGTTGCGAACGCCGATCATGAACGACCCCGGCCCGCCAATGACGCAGTCCTCGTAATATTCATCAAGATTGGTTATGCCGTAGCCATAGCTGGACGGTCGCACCATCAGCGGCAGGCCGTTGATGATGATCCCGTCGCCGACCAGCCGGTCCCGTGAAATCGTGACCGGAAGCCCCTCATTGTTGGGCCCGTCACCCGACACGTCGACCACTCGGCGCATGCCTGAATAACCGGACGATCCGAACAGCGTTTCCGCCGCATCGAGTGCTCCCGAAATTGACGTCCGGCTCAGGCGCTGCGGCAATTGCTGGTCGAGCGCATCGGCAAAGGCCAGGCTGCTCGCTTCGCTGTCAATCACCGTCCATGGCACAATGACCCTTGTCAGACTGCTGGCTGCCCATTCCATGTAAGTAACGGCAATCTTGCCATGCAGACCGCTGGTGATCGCGCCAATCACCTCCTTTGAACGGAACGCCTCGGCATAACCCTTGCGTTGTATCAGTTGCTCGTCGAAATCCATCGAGCGCGAAACATCGACAGCGAGCACCAGTTCGAGGTCCACCGGCTCCTGTGCCGGTGCCGGCACGAGCAATGGTCCAACCCATAGCGCTACAGCGACGATGATGAAGCGCATCCTCCACTCCCTCGATTGTCAACAGCGACCACGATACCGGGCTTTGCCCGATTGTGAAATCACTTCACCGGGAGTGGGGCGAAACGGCTATTTGCGCCGCTTGACAACCAATGCATTGTTGACCGGTGTCTCACCGACAATGCCAAGCGATGTATCGCTACTCACCCATAATTGTGTCGAACCGCCGCCATCCATGGCAAGCGCTGCATCACAGCCGAAATAGCCACCGACACCGGCATCGCGCATCAACCACCCGGCCTCATAGAGGCTCATTCCCGAGCCGGAAATGACCGCCAGCAGGAAACTGTCATTTCCGAACGTGCAGACAATGGTGCGCGGCCGCAATTTCTGCTGGTTCGTGTTCATCGCCCATTTGCCGCCCGGCTCGATCAGCAGCGGCTTTGACTGGATTGCATCACCCGCACCTTCAATGCCCGGCCCTTCGATACTCGGCCGGATCGAGACCCTGTCCTTGTTGATCGACAGATAGCCACCACTGGTCTGCCAGGGTGCTGCGTGAACCTTGCCTTCAAGGCGCAAATAACCAACAGGATAGAGCTTGCGCTCGGTCTCTGTTTCGCCAAAGAACCCGCCATTGACTGCCAGGACCGCCTCGCTCCTTTCGCCAATCTCGTTCGCGCGCTCGCCCATCGCATTATTGGCAAGCACGATGCCGAGATCGAAATGCTTGAGGGAAATCCGAAAGGCGCGAATGCGAATGCCGCGCTGGGACACGATTTCCTTGAGCTCAAGCCCGTCCTCAAGCACCTGCCAGGGCAAGACTGCAAGTGCCTCCCTGACATCCAAGGTGCGCTCGGGCGCGGGATCGCTTTCCTGCGCCAGCGTGGCCATCGGGCTGAATGCCAATGGCAGCGCCACAAGGGCCCGAGACAAGGTTTGCCGGTTCAATCAGCCACTCCGGTGATTCCTGCTAGCCCCCTCGCAAATCTATGTTGGCCTGACGAATGTGACAAGGAAACAGCATTCGCTTTCATGAAATCGCCTTGCATTCTTCACCTTTGGATCGTTCAAGCGACACATTGCAACGTGAAATCGCAATCGGGAAAACCAGTTGAGGGAGACCAGCTTGCGTATTTTGCTCATTCATCCGCCGCATACTGCGATCGGCAGCCGAATTCCAAAGGAGAACCTGCCGCCGCTGGGATTGCTTGCGATAGGCGGTCCGCTGCTTGATGCGGGCCACAGGCTTGAACTTCTCAATGCCGATACCGGGCCCATGACGACCAGGGAAATCTGCAGGCGGGCAATCTGCGCCAGGCCGGACGCGATCCTGATCGGCCATTCGGGATCAACATCCGCCCATCCGGTGTCGACAGAGATTGCCATGCGTCTGCGAGAGGAATTGCCGGATGCAACAATCATTTATGGCGGTGTTTATCCAAGCTATCACTGGCAGGACATTCTGGAGAATTGCCCGGCTTTTGATGTGATCGTGCGTGGCGAGGGCGAACAGACCGCGCTCGACCTCATCGAGGCACTGGAAGCTGGAACGCCATTGTCGGCGATCAACGGAATTGCCTTTCGCAAGGATGGCAAGTCGTTTGCCACAGCCCCTGCCGCGATGATCAGCGACCTTGACGCCTACCGCATCGGCTGGGAACTGATCGACCACAAGGACTATTCCTATTGGGGTGGTCTGCGCGGCGTCGTGATGCAGTTCTCCCGCGGTTGCCCGCATTTGTGCACCTATTGCGGCCAGCGCGGTTTCTGGACCAAATGGCGCCATCGTGACCCGGTGAAGTTCGCTGCCGAAATCGCCCGGCTGGTACGCGAGGAAGGAATTGAACTGATAAATCTGGCAGATGAGAACCCGACCTCGTCCAGGCGATTGTGGAAGCAGTTTCTCGAAGCCATGATTGCCGAAAACGTCAAGGTCACGATTATCGGCTCCACACGCGCCGGTGACATCGTCCGCGATGCCGACATCCTGCATCTGTACAAGAAGGCAGGCATATTGCGCTTCCTGCTGGGCATGGAAAACACCGATGACGCGACGCTGGCTGCGATCCGCAAGGGTTCGGATTCAACCATCGACAAGGAGGCGATCCGTCTTCTGCGCGCCCATGGCATGATTGGGCTTTGCACCTGGGTGGTCGGTTTCGAGGAAGAAACCGACGCTGACTACATGCGCGTGATGCGCCAGTTGCTGGCATATGACCCGGACCAGATCATGTCGGTTTTCGCGACGCCGCACCGCTGGACACCGTTCTACAATTCATCCGCCCATCGCAAGGTCATCCAGACCGACCAGCGCCTATGGGACTACAAGCATCAGGTCATGGCCACGCGATCGGTTCCGCCCTGGCGCACTTTCCTTTGGGTGAAGCTGATCGAGTTTGCCCTTCAAGCGCGACCGAAGGCGCTGTATCGAACCTTCCTGCATCCCGACCCGGAAATCCGCCACGCCATGCGCTGGTATACGCGCATGGGCAGGCGCGTCTTCTTCCACGAGCTTTTCGGCTTCCTGTTTCGTGAGCGCCGCCTTTCGAACGGACCAACCGTTGCGCAGTTTTGGAACGGGCAAGATCAGCTACCAGAAAACGCATTGTCCCGGAAAGCTGGCGAAGTCACTCCCCCGCGCGACAGGGAAGCAACTGGAAACCTTTCTCAAGACCAGCCTGCGCAAGTGCCTGTGCGAGCCGCGAGCTGATAAGGAACGTCCGCTGCAACCGCCGCTCGATCCACAGGTCGGCTCCGCCAGCAGCAATCCCCCTGATCGCGACATCCCCTGGGGATGCCACGAATGGCAGGTTGAACACCGGCATTTTCGAGTAAGGGTTTTGCCGCAACCCATTTGATGCAGCTTCGTCAAGCGTGTCCTTGCGCTCAACGATGTTGATGGCGAAAAACCTGCCGGCAACGGGCGTGACACGATCACGCTGCAGAATTTCAACCGCGCTGAACTGGTTTGCACCCATGTCGTGCACCGCAAGGATTTCGCGCGCCCTTTGTGAAACGCACCACCAGCCATTGGCGTAGAAGAGATCCGGCAACCGCTTGATGGGCTTCGAATGCCGGTCGCCCCAGATGCGCCTGGGAAACTGGTCGGGGCACAAAGTCTCGCCACGGTCCATCGCATTCAATGCCGCTATCGCGGCTTCGTTGTCATCGACAACGAAATCGGCATCGAGCTTCTTGATAAGCGTCGGATCGGAAAATGCAGTGCTGAAGAACGCAGGCATCCAAACTCCATCGGATAAACGCGCCAACACTACATCATGCGGATTAACCCGTTATTGATGCTGCCGGACCGCGGCCGATTTCGCAG
>JAGRLM010000270.1 GCA_020441795.1 Nitratireductor sp. | reverse complement strand
GCATTGACCACCAGCGCACCAACAATCGGGCCAACCAGAGTTGCGCGGCCGCCAACAGCAACCCAGATCACCACTTCGATGGAATTTTCAGGCGCGAACTCGCCCGGATTGATGATGCCCACTTGTGGAACATACAGCGCCCCGGCAATGCCGGCGATTGCGGCGGAAAGTACAAATGCAAAGAGTTTGATCCGCTCGGGCCGGTAGCCAATGAAGCGGGTCCGCATTTCCGCGTCACGCACCGCCACAAGTATCTTTCCATATTTGGAACCGACGACGGCTGACAGCAGGACAAGGCAAAGTGCAAGCGTCAATGCCGTGACCACAAACAACCCTGCCCGCGTAGTGTCCGCCGCAATGTCGAAGCCGAGTATCTCCTTGAAGTCGGTCAGCCCGTTGTTGCCACCGAAGCCCATATTGTTGCGGAAGAATGCGAGCATCAGCGCATAGGTCATCGCCTGCGTGATGATCGACAGGTAAACCCCGGTGACACGGCTCCTGAAGGCCAGCCAGCCAAAGACGAATGCCAGAAGCGACGGCACCGCAACGACCATCAGCGCCGCGAACCAGAAATGCTCGAACCCGGTCCAGAACCATGGCAGTTCCTTCCAGTTGAGAAACACCATGAAGTCGGGCAGTTCCGGATTGCCATAGACGCCGCGTGCCCCGATCTGGCGCATCAGGTACATGCCCATTGCATAGCCGCCAAGCGCGAAGAATGCGCCATGGCCGAGCGACAGGATTCCGCAATAGCCCCATACGAGGTCAAGCGCCAGCGCAAGCATGGCAAAGCAAAGATATTTGCCCAGAAGCGGCACCAGATGATCCGGCAGGTGCAGGGGATGGCCCAACGGGACGGCAAGGTTCAGGATCGGCACCAGTAGCGCTGCCGCAGCCAGGATTGCCACTGCAACGACAATGCGGCGCGATGCCATGCCCTGTTTGAGGAAGGAGGCAAAGATCATGCTTCAACAGCCCTTCCCTTCAAGGCGAACAGCCCGCGCGGCCTGCGCTGAATGAAAAGGATGATGAGGACAAGCACCAGTATCTTGCCCAGCACCGCGCCCGCATAGGGCTCAAGAAACTTGTTGGCGATGCCAAGCGAAAAGGCACCGATCAATGTTCCCCAAAGATTGCCCACGCCGCCAAATACCACGACCATGAAACTGTCGATGATGTAGCCCTGGCCAAGATTGGGCGAGACATTGTCGATCTGCGACAGGGCTACGCCTGCAAGCCCTGCAATGCCGGAACCCAGCCCGAAGGTCAGTGCGTCAAGCCAGGGCGTGCGAATGCCCATCGACGATGCCATGCGCCGGTTCTGCGTCACGGCGCGCATCTGGATTCCGAAAGTGGTGTATTTCAGGATGAACAACAACGCGCCGAACATCGCCAGCGAAAAGACGACGATCCAGAGCCTGTTCCAGGTCAGGGACATCTCCGCGATCTGAAATGCGCCCGACATCCATTCCGGATTTCCGACTTCCCGATTTGTCGGACCGAAAATCGTTCGCACGGTCTGCTGCAGGATGAGCGAAACGCCCCAAGTGGCGAGCAGTGTCTCCAGCGGTCGACCATAGAGAAAGCGTATGATCGAGCGCTCCATCGCCAGCCCGACGCTGCCTGCCACCAGAAAGGCAAGTGGCAACGCGATCAGCAGCGAATATTCGAACAGGCCGGGCGCAGAAGTTCGTATCGTTTCCTGCACCACAAACGTGGTATAGGCCCCCAGCATGACCATTTCGCCATGGGCCATGTTGATAACGCCCATGACGCCAAAGGTGATTGCAAGGCCAATTGCAGCCAGAAACAATACCGAGCCGAGCGAAATTCCGTACCAGATATTCTGCCCCGCATCCCAAAGTGCCAGATTGGCCTCGATGGTGCTGATCGCCTTGGCGGCCTCCACCTTCAATGCACCCTGCGCGCCAGCCTCGAACCGGGTTAGAAGCGCCAGCGAAGCCCGGTCGCCGCGTTCGGTGATGGTCTTGATCGCGACAGCCAGGGTTTGCGCGTCGCTCGATGTGGCCAATTCAATGGATGCCCTGGCTTCAACCATCTGCTGACGAATGGATGGATTGGTTTCAGCGGCTATCGCTTCTTGCAGCGCTTCCAGCTGGGTTGCATCGGATGAGGAAAAAATGGTCTGCGCCGCGGCCTCTCGGATGCCCGGATCCTTCGCCATCAATGTCATGCCGGAAAGGGCGGCAGCAATCTTGCGTCGCAAGGAATTCTTGATTCTAACCTTAGAAAGGCCATCAGCAGCAATATCGACCGTCTCTCCGCTGACCGGATCAGCATATCCGCTATCCGTCTGGATATAGACCTGGCTGTTTCCGTCGCTGACAAGCGTACCATCGCCCAACGCATTGAGCGCGCGGATTGCCAGCGGGTCACCCATGGCGGCAATTTCATCAATCACCGCCTCGATCTGGCTAAAACCGTCGGCGTTCGCAAATTTCGAAATGGTGACGCGGACCTGCGCTTCATCTGACTTTGCCCGCAGCGGCGCGGCAAACACGAAGGCCAGCGACATGAACATCACCAGGAACAATGTCCCGGCCATGGCCAACGTATCGAAGTTCAAATGAGCCGTTTTGGATCTGGTCACGATCATGGCCTGTCAGTAGCAGTATCGGGAATTGTTTTGGATCAGCATTCCCCGGACGCCGGGAGGATTTGGCGCCCGGGAATTGCATCAATCCTGTGGTGCAAGGTTCAGTTTGCGGCGACTTCGCCCAGGCACTTGCTGGTCTCGGTGTTGTAGTTGCCACATTTCAGGTCAACCCAATCCGACTTCAGCGGCTTTGATTCCGGCAGATAGTCAGACCATGCGTCGCCAGGAACCAGGCCATCGGTTTTCCAGACAGTCTCGAACTGGCCATCCGCCTGGATTTCGCCAACGAGGACGGGCTTGGTGATGTGGTGGTTCGGCAGCATAACCGACATGCCACCCGTCAAGTTGGGGGCTTCGGTGCCCGGCAAC
>JAGRLM010000269.1 GCA_020441795.1 Nitratireductor sp. | reverse complement strand
ACTTCCCCGGTATCCGTGCTTTGAGCGGCTGGCGCATCCTGGTTCGAAACATTTGCCACATCGGCAGCCTCGGGCTTCTTGCCTGCCCAGGCATCGCGGATCGCCTGCTTTTTCAGCACCTCGGCAAATATTTTCTCGTCCTTTTCCATTTTCTGGGAATAGGCCATCGCAAGACTGTCGGGAACGCTCGATTCGGGACAGACCTCGGTTGGCTTGAAGCTGGCTTTCTCGTCTGCCGGAATGCGGTTGAATACATATCGCTTCTCGCAAACATCCACCTTCGGCGGCGAGCGCGTGATCTCGAAATGATCACTGCCTTCCTTCAGCATTTTCCAGAAATCGAAATTCGGATCATCCTTGTGGGAGGCAAGGTTTTCGGCAGTCATGTGAAACGGAAATGCCTGAACCTGAAAGCTTTTCTGCCCACCCTTGAACGAATCCCTTGCCAGCGAATAGATTTCCTCGATCCGCTCATCCGTCATCGAATAACACCCTGCAGACGAGCAGGCACCATGCACCATGAGATGCGTTCCCGTCCGCCCATAGGCCCGGTCATAGCTGTTGGGATAACCGATATTGAATGACAGATGGTAATCCGAATTCGGATTCATCTGATAGGGATTGATGGTGTAGAACCCCTCAGGCGCCTGTCGGTCGCCTTCCTTGAATTTGGGACCCAGTTTGCCCGACCATTTGCAGATTTCATAAGTCTCGAGCAGGTCGAAGCGGCCATTGTCCTTGGCCTTCCATACTTCCAGCTGGTTTTCCTGTTTGTAGATGCGGATCATGATCGGGGAGGACAATGTCATCCCCTTTGACTTCATCTTCTTGACCAGGCGCTCCGGCACCGGCTTCTCGGCCTTTGGCAACAGGCTGTCGATACCGCCGACCTGGCAACCTGCCAGAACCGTGGTCAGGGCGATGATGCCCGCATACAAAAGTTTCTTGCCAGAAGCCATGCTTGTCAAAAACCAAAAACGGTGGACCGCAAATTGCGGCACCTCACCATTTTATCCCCGAATGAACCATTAACTCTGTCTGCACATGATTGACATCCCGTTACCATGACGGCACGGGAAAACACAGCGCAACACCAACTGCCTTGTGAAAGGGGCGAAAATTCGACTGTCAGCCGAGATTGCGGCCGATGGCCAGGAACTTGTCACGCCGTGCCTTGCGCAATTCCTCGCCACTCATCGAGGAAAGCTCGCCGAATGCGCCACGGATCGCTTCCGCGGCCCTTTCCATGACAACAGCCGGATCACGATGCGCACCGCCAACCGGCTCCTTCACGATCGTGTCGACGATGCCAAGCTGAACCAGATCCTGCGCGGTGATTTTCATCGCGGTTGCAACATCCTTGGCCTTGGCTGAATCGCGCCACAGGATCGAGGCACCTGCCTCGGGCGAGATGACGCTGTAAATTGCATGTTCAAGCATCAGCACGCGGTTTGCCGTGGCAATGGCTATCGCGCCGCCAGACCCGCCCTCACCGATCACGATTGACACTATCGGAACCTTGATATTGAGGCATTTCTCGATTGACCGCGCGATGGCCTCTGCCTGGCCGCGCTCTTCCGCGCCAACGCCCGGATAGGCTCCCGCCGTATCAACCAGTGTCAGCACAGGGATATCAAACCGATCTGCGAGTTCCATGATACGAACAGCCTTGCGGTAGCCCTCAGGCCGCGCCATGCCAAAATTGTGCTTGAGCCGGGACTGCGTGTCAGACCCCTTTTCCTGCCCGATCACTGCAACCGGATTGCCGTCAAACCTGCCGAAGCCGGCAATTACCGCCTGATCCTCGGCGAAATAGCGATCTCCAGAGAGCGGCGTGAATTCGCTGATAAGTGCTTCGACGTAATGCTTGAAATGCGGCCGGTCAGGGTGGCGGGCAACCTGCGTCTTGTGCCAGGGCGTCAGCTTCGCATACAGATCGCTTAGCGTTTCATGCGCCTTTTGTTCCAGCTTTCCAATCTCGCCGGAAAGGTCGATTTCGCCATCGCCCTGCGCCATGCTGCGCAATTCGTGGATCCGGCCATCAAGATCGGCAACCGGTTTTTCAAATTCTAGATAGCTGCGCATGGTTGAAAACTGCTCGTGAATTAAATCCGACGGACCTGTCAACGGCCCCTTTGCGAGGCGGCACACTGGCTTTTGACGTTCTCAATGTCAATATTGTGGCGCTGCATCATTCGACGCATGTGCCTGCGTGGTAAATCACGAAGTCACTGTCGCCAGCGGATGCTTCTCCTCGACAAGTTCGCGCAACCGCTCATCCAGCACATGCGTATAGATTTGCGTCGTCGATATGTCGGCATGGCCAAGCAATTGCTGCACGATCCTCAGATCAGCTCCATTCTGCAGCAGATGGCTGGCAAATGCATGGCGCAGTACATGGGGTGAAACGAGCGCCGACGCGATTCCCGCACGCGCCGCCAACGCCTTGAGGTCGCGGGCAAAAACCTGTCTTGCCAGAAATCCCTCTTCGGTATTGGCAGGAAACAGGAAGGGCGATTCCCGCTCGCCAAGCATCTTCTTTCGATGCTCAAGCCATCTGCCTGCCGCCTGCCTTGCCCTTGCTGAAAGCGGGACGATCCGTTCCTTGTTCCCCTTGCCACGCACCGTCAGGAATCGCTGGTCGCGCAATGCTGCTGTCAGTGGCAGGCTTACAAGCTCGCTGACGCGCAGGCCCGTGGCATACAACATTTCGAGGAGCGCCAGGGTTCGCGAGGCCATGGCTGCTTCGCGTGAAATGCTGGCAGCAGTGCATTCATCTTCGGCGCGCGTGATCAGCGCATCGACCTGGGCAATGCTCATCACCTTCGGCAGCGCGCGAACGGTCTTCGGGCTTGAAAGCCGGGCGGTCGGATCATCACTGCGCAAGCCCTCCGAAAAAAGGAACCGGTGGAACTGCCTGATCGCGGAAAGATGTCGGGCCTGCGTCGAGGCTGCCATTCCCATGGTCGCAAGCGCTTCAAGGTGAAGGCGAATATGCGC
>JAGRLM010000268.1 GCA_020441795.1 Nitratireductor sp. | reverse complement strand
GGAGGTTCATTTCCTCCATCGGCACCACCTGCGCATAGCCGCCGCCGGCAGCGCCACCCTTCATGCCGAAATTGGGTCCGAGCGAAGCTTCGCGAATGCAGATGATCGCCTTCTTGCCGATGCGATTGAGGCCATCGCCCAATCCAACTGTGGTTGTGGTCTTGCCCTCGCCGGCAGGTGTCGGGTTGATTGCGGTTACGAGGATCAGCTTGCCGTCCTTGTTGCCCTGCACAGACTTGATGAAATCGGCGGAGACCTTTGCCTTGTCATGGCCATAGGGAAGCAGGTGCTCGCTGGCGATGCCAATCTTCGCGCCGATCTCCTGGATCGGCTTCTTGTTGGCGGCGCGGGCGATTTCGATGTCGGTCTTGAAGGCGGCCATGTGCGGATGCTCCCCGGATTGCACGGTCAGGATTGGCAGGCTGTTTGGCGACGGACCTCACAGATCCGCGCCAGACCCTTAAAGCCGGAAACGGACGCTGTGCGCCGTCCAGAAAGTGCCTTCAAATACGCCAATTGCGACAAGGCGATTGGAGGCTTGTTGCGAGTAAAACATAATGCTGCGCTGCAAAACGCCAGAGCAAGCTCGCGCTACCGGTCGAGAATATCACGCATCTCGGTTATGTTTGCCCTTACCCTGAGCAGGTAGAAGCCCATGGTTGCAAGGTGCGACGGCATGATGAAAGCAGATTCTGCGCCATTGGAAATGATCATGGGCTGCATGTTGAGTGCCGCGCGCAATTGACCTTGCGCCTCGTCGAAGGTCTTGGTCAGGTTGCGTTCCTTTACGACATCGGAAAAATCAACCCGCAGGCCTCCCAGAATGCCGTTCAATGCGTAAAGCTGGCCATAGGTAAACCAGAAACGGTCATCGGCGCGCGGGTCAAACCATCCGGCATTGCTGGCATTGATCTGGTCGTTGAGAATGTCCGAGGTGGAACCTATGGCGTTTGACATCTGGTCATAGAAACGCAGCAGGTTGTCGGCCCGGGGATCAAACACCGCCTGGCAGCGCGACAGGCGCTGGTTGAAGTCCCGGAAGTTTTTCTCAGCCTCCCTGTAGCGGGTCGCAGTCGGCGTTGTTGCCCCGAACGGGCTCAACGAGACATACCACAGGTCTTCAGTGTAATAGATGTTCTGGCGGGCATTCTGCAGTCCCTGATCGATTTGCGACGTGCCGCGGACACGACCCAGGCGGTCGACTGATTCCTGCGCGGTACGGCGCACAATCTCGTTGATGCCAAGCTGGAAAGCTGCCTTGTTGTCGAACCAGGGCGTGTATTTCCAGCCAAGGCCGAAAAGGCCGAGTTTGGAAACCAGCAGCGATGGCACCCATTCATTCTGGTTGACGTTGAAATCGATAAGGTCACCCGCCACCTGCATGATCGCAGATGTGCCACAGGTACCCGGCTTGTCCGCCACGGGCGATCCCGGCTTTTCTGTACGACTGGAAAAATCGTATTTGGCGACGTAATCGACATCAAAGGCGTTCCAGCGCTGCGTTTGCCAGAAAAACCAGGCATAAAGCGCAAACCACCCGACAAGAAGCACGCCAACCACGCCGCGCATGATCCAGCCGCGCCGGGTATACCAACGGCTGACGCTGACGAACGGCCACAGGATGGCGGCAATGACATAGCCAATACCGCGACCGATCATCTCAAAGATGCGGGTAAAGAAATCGACGATTGGATCGAGCATGGGTTATCGCCCCCTGTTTCGCGTCTGTGCCCCTTCGGGCAGACCTATTTGTAGAGTTTGCGCCTGAGCGCCTTCTTGTCAGTTAGATAGTTATCGCGGATCTGTTTCACCACATAATCGCGATAATTGTCAGGCCAGGTTTCGTAATCCTTGTAAAATCCCGGCTTGTTGAAGACAAAGCGCGTCATGTAGTCGAAGGGCAGATAATCCGAAATCAGCCGGTTGGTCAGATACAGATCATCATGCTCCGGATTGGCCCGCGAAATCACGAACCGCCTTGCGGGATCGATCTCGCCAGCATCGATATTGGACCAGTTGCTCACCTGCCTGCGCACCCAGTTGAGAAGCGGCAGCGTGCCCTCCAGATCAACCAGCGATGCGTGACGTGCTGCCCAGTTGGACGCCCATTGCGGCGTTACATCCGAAAGATCGACCTGCGGGTTTTCCTTCATCGCCAGCCACACGATCAGCATCACCGCGCGCTGTTCCAGGAGGCCGGAGCGTTCGATCCATGATCCCCTTGGCGGATCGATGCGGCCCGATTCCGCCAGGAACTTGTAGACCGTGTCATGATCGCCCTTGTCGATATAGGCGACCTGCCAGGGCCGGGACTTGCGGAAGCCTTTGGCCGCCGGATCAGCGATAACCGTTGTCTGTGTTTCCTCGATGAAAACGAAGGTGCCGTCGAAATGCGATGTCCAGAATGTCGGCTGGCGGAATATCACTTCCTTCGGCATCAGCTCATTGGTTCGGATATCACCGGTGATCCTGGCCGTTTCAACCATCTTTTCCAGCAGCTGGTCATCGCGCCAGGCATCAGGCTCCTTGGTCAGACGGTCGATCATCAACTGCATCTCGCCGGTCTTGCCCAGCAGGTCGCTCGACGTCGCCACCTTGAATTCGACCTGCTCGATCGACAGCAGGTCATCGATATCCCTGACCTCGAAGACAGAATCCTCGATCTCGCCAAACAGCACATCCTTGATCGTCAGCGCAAAGAGCGCGCGCTGGTTCTTCTCGAAGAATTGGTAGAGCAGATCTTCGGTGTTGGAAAAGGCGGTCTTGACAACCGGAAGATCGATCTGGTCCGGCGTCAGGATGATGAAGCGCCGATTGACCTCATGCGGATCGAGATATTGCGTATCGCCAAGTTCTTCCGCCACTTCCGGCGAATAGCCTGCCATGTCGATATTGAAGGATTTCAGCTTGACCGACGGAAAGCCGAATGCATTGAGCGCCTTGTTGTAGCGTTCGATCAGATGCGGCTCGACAATCTCCAGCAAGCGGCCAAAAATCAGTTTGTTGTCATAGAGGCGCTTCATCGTCCAACTGCCCTCACCCTGATCGGGTGCCGCAGGTTGAAATCATGCTGTTCGCCCCGCCATTTACAAGAGATGGAACCACGGCCGCGCGGCAGGTCTTCCGGCGTGACAACAATTGGCACATGCGTCGCGAACCTTGCACCCGCGAACAGCGATGTCCCCTCTTGGATATTCACGCCGGAAAAACAGTGGCTCACGCCCTCAAGCTCCCCATATCCCCTTTTCCTTCATCTCGGCTATCCGGTCTATCGCCTTTTCGCGCTGGCGTTCGCGGCGGATGATTTCCGAGACCGCTGCTTCGTCGGCCTTGTCCGAGTAGCGGAATTCGCTGTCGGCATAGCGGTTGATTTCCTGCATCACCATGTCGATTGTAAACGGCCCGCGCAATTCCTCGATCATTGCTTTCTTGTCGTCATAGGATTTGTGCATGAAGGTTTCGGGTTTCTCGAACCAGTCATCCGGCAGGTCTATATCCATCGCCCGCATCTTGATTGCGTCCGTGATGTTCTTGATGGCGCGGCCGGTAAAGCGCGGCTCCGCCTCCTTGATGCGATGCAGATAGTCGCCGATATCCTCCATGGTCTTGAGCTTGCCATGCTCTTTCATGAACCGGTCGTAAACAGTAATCAGCCCGTCTTCCTGCGGTTTTGAATGCTCTTCATAGGCTGTCGCCACCGCCTTTTCGATGACCTGCGCCTCGAACAGCTTGTGATCACCAAGCGGGATCGAATGGTTCTTGCCCGCAAGCAGCACGAAGATGTCGATATAGTCATTTCGGGTCTGTGGACCGTCGACAAGCCAGCGTGCACCTGCCCTTTGCCGCAACGCATCATCGACATTCTCGGGATAGTTGGAGAACATGCCGAACGAGCAATTGCCGCGCACCACCGTCGTTGCACCGGCAAAGCTCTCCATCAGCACAGCCGTCACTTCCTGCTGGCCGGCGGACGCACGGTCATCCGAGCGCTTCGCCGCCACCTGGTCGATGTCGTCAATCGTGCCAAAGCCGATGGTGCGGGTATTGAGCACATTGTTGACGAATTGCTTGCAGTTCTGGCCCGATTTGCCCTGATAGGATGAGATCTGGGCAACGCCAAAATTCTCGTAGGTAAAGCCGTAACCGGCCACCTGGCAGTAATCGTTGATCATGCCGGCAATCATCTGGATCAGGATGGTCTTGCCGGTGCCTGGCGCGCCGTCGCCGATGAAGGTGAACAGGAAGCCGCCCAGCTCAACAAAAGGGTTCATCTGCCGGTCAAAATCATAGGCCATCAACATCTTGGCCAGTTTCATCGCCTGATATTTGGCGATATGGTTGCCGATAATCTCATTCGGCTTCTTGAAACTCATGGTCAGCGGCTTCGACTTGGCGCCGGGCGCCACATCAAATCCGTTGAGTTCGAAGCCATCGCTGTCGAGGCGCAAATGCACCTGCTCGAACGGCCCCAATCCCGAAAAGCGCGACTTGCGCGACAGCAGGTCCTGCAATGCGAGATCGGCAAAGGCACGGATGCGCGACAGCAGCACACGATCATCCGGCGAGGATGATGCCGCTGCATCAAGCCCTGCGACGAGCCCCTTCAGCCCATCCTGCGGCGTAGCGAAGTTGAAGTCCGGACCGTCGACATCGCTGGTCGGCTCACCATCTGCCTCGACCAACTGCTTGACATAGGCCGCAGCAGAAAACGCAGCCACATAGGCAGCCGCCTCCATCAACATGCGGTAATTGTCGGCTTCGCCTCCTTCCAGCACGGATGAGGCATTGCGCGAGTGAAGCGCATCAAGCCCGGTCTGTTTCGAATAGAGATCACTGATCGCCAGCGCCACCGCAACCGCCCGGCGCACCTTGTACAAGACATTGTGCTGGGCTGGCGATAGCAGGTTGTCGCCCGGCGTGATGGCTGCAAGTGTCTTGGCAAATTCGATCTCGCGCGATGAGCGCTGCCCGGCTGTCGAGACAGTTGCCATGAAACGCCGCCTTGTACCGGCAATCTCGGTATTGCTGTCGCGACGTGCAGCTTCCATCAGCGCGAAGCGCGTGACCAGTGACTGTGCCGTTGCCAGATGCTTCGCAATGTCTTCCTCGCGAAGTGTCGTCAGGCCGATATCCATTGTCTAGATCCTCCGCAGCACCTGGTTGCCCGAGATGATATGGGTTTCGTATCCGTCAAAAATCTTGTCTGCCTCACCGGCCGCATAGATGGCCTGATAGGCTTCATGCGGTACCAGGGCATGGCGCTGAAATGCCGACACGCCCTGACGTGCACATTCAAGGTCATCCGTGTTGATGAAATACTCGTCGCGTGGCGGCTCACCGCCCCACAATCCCCATTTGCCGGGGCGCTCATTGACTGAATAGATCTCCTGCAAGGTCCAGGTCATCAGCCACTGGTTTTCCGGCTTGTGAACCTTTTTCAGGATCTGGTCGACGGTTTCGCCATTGCGCGTGATGTCGGAATGGTAGAACGGCCCTAACACGAAGCGTCGCAACTGCTTGGGATGCAGTGTTTCGAAATCCTTGTCCATATTGGTCGCGATTGTCGAAAGCGACAGGGAGTAGGCCGAGTTTCGGTCGCAGAAATCATCGAACTGGTGCGCCAGTTTCGGGTTCAGCAAACCATCCACCGGCAGCGGGATTTCCACGCTCTTGCTGAGCTTGCCATCGCGGTCAACCAGCGTATCGACGATATCCTTGGAGGAATCCTCAAGCGAGCAGATATAGACCATCGGCAGATTGGATGTGCCGTCGAAATAACCCCAATGCACGATGTAATATGGCCGCTTTGTCTTCGGATTGACCGACACCCGCACCGTCCGCGGCAAGACATAGGGTGAAAAATGCTCACCCATATCGACAGCCTGGAGATATTCACGCTCCGCCATGGTTTTTTGCAAAGCGAGCGGGAATTCTTTCTTCTTCAGGATGAAATCCACCATTTCCTGGCGGATGGTGTCACTGTCGGCAATCGCGGCAAGCCGCTTCTTCGCATCCCTGCGATCGTTTTCCAGTTCCATCACATTCTGATAGGCGGGAAAGCCGCTTTCAGCCTGCGAAATCCGGAACCGGTCGGCAAAGGCAACGCGGTTCTGCCAGCTCTGGAACGAGCCGCGCAGCCGGGTCAGATAGCTTTCCACGATGGCGCCAATGACATCATGCTTGTAGAGCGGGCTGTCATCCTCGCGCAGGAACGTGTCCAGCCCGTCGAGCGCGCGACCCATCGCCTCGAAATACCGCCCGACAGGTGTTACATCCGGTTTCATGCGTTTGCGCCTGACCTGCCGGAGATCAGGACGCCACGTAATTCGCCGAATTGTGCTTCTTCATCACCTCTTCGAAGCGACGTGCGAACGCTTCATCCGCCAAGGCCTTGCGACGCTGGATATCCTTTGTGGAAAGCATGTTCTTTTCATGCATTTCCAGAAGGTCGCCGATATGCGACTGCGCTGCTGCGCCAATGCCTGCCATGGTTTCCTCGGCCGCAGTATCGACCTTGTTGCCAAGCGTGTTGATCTTGTGCGCCAC
>JAGRLM010000267.1 GCA_020441795.1 Nitratireductor sp. | reverse complement strand
CCAAGCATGTCGACACGATCTTCCATCGCGTCTTTGGCAGGGCCTGACACTGGATATTGACCTGGGGTCGGGTCTCTAGCGATTTCGACACAGTGAGTTGCAGGCAACACCATCATTGTTGCCGTCAAGCTTGCGATTGCCGCAAACTGTCAGGTGGTATGTCGCCTCTTCGCAACTGGTCATCTGTTTGCAACTCTTGCGACGCGAACAATCGAAGTCTTGTGGTTGGGGAGGAGCAGGCGAAACGAATTGCGCAGCGCCACCCCCGCTGTCCGGATTGATTCCAAGCGCTTGCAGCCGCTGCCGCATGATCGTTTTTGTCGAGCCACAGACATTTTCGCAGGGAATGCCATCGCCGTCGCCATCGCGCTCCAGGTCGCCGCAAACTGTCAGCTGGTACCAGGCCTCGCCGCAATCACGCATGCTGGAGCAATACCTGGTCGCACAACTATAGCCTTGTGCTTGCACCAGCCCTGCTGCCAGGGTCGCTCCGCAAATTACCACAAGAAACAACAGGGCCTTCCACATATCGATACGCGACCACCTGCCAAATATCGGGAGCGACGTTGCTGGCTCAATATAGTCTATCCTCACTCCTGTTAACCACGACATTCACAAACCCGGCGAACCAGATTCGAATGTTAATTAATTAAATTTGATTATTAATGATTTGTTAACCTGAATAATTCGACTTTTATTCAAATCTTAATTAACGGATTCCACATCGTTAAGAAATTTGATAGGTTAATTTTACGTTAAACATGTATGGGGTAATAAACGTGACCAACTTGTCTGCGGCGGACGAGGCGGTGGCGAACGAAACCGGACGTTCTCTGGTTTCCGCTATCGTCGAGAATACAAATTCACAAATCGACAATCGCACCAATCGCAGGACCTCTCCCCTCGCGGTGGCATCAGCAGCCTTGAGTGGCTTTGCCGTTCTGCTGGCGACGAGCCTGAGATCGGTTGCCAATGACGGCAACAGCGAGCATGACCCGTTCCAGACGGCCAAGCTGGATCAGCCTGACGAAGGCAACCATGCCCGCGCAATGGCTGACCCGGGCGCATTGATCGACAACGTCATGGGCAATCTGCATCATGGATCGGCATCTGGCCTTGCCGAGGACGCAAAGATCCAGCTCGCATCGCTTTTCGGACAACCGGTGACAGACGCCTATCTGGGCGGCGAGGACAAGTCGGGCAATCTCGACCTGACCAATGGCGGCATTGCCCAAAGCCTGGGCGTATCCGATCCGGCGCAAGGCATTCGTGGCATCGTGGTCAATCATGACAAGGCGGCTGCGGCCGGCGATACCAATATCACCACAATTGGCGGCGGCGGCGACAGCGTTACCAAGGTGACGGTCGAGGAACACACCACCAATGTGACCAACAATTACTACAACTCCACCACCGTCAACGAGGTCACGGAAGTGACCGAGGTGACAAACATTTACGAAACCACGAACATCACCAATGTCACGAACATCACCAACAACTATTACGGTGATCCTGGTACACCGGATAATCCGACCGACAACAATGACGGTGGCGACGATGGCAATGAATTTACCGATGTCACCGACCAGTTGATCTACGGCACAGCACTCGCCGATGATCTGAAGGGCGCTGGCGGGGCGGACCTCATCTATGGTCTGGACGGTGATGACATCCTGACCGGCTTTTCAGGACAGGACGAACTTTATGGCGGCAAGGGCGACGACATTCTCAAGGGGGGCCAAGGTGCCGATATCCTTGATGGCGGCGACGGCAACGACACTGCCGACTACTCGGCTTCGGATGCAGGGGTCGAGATCGACCTGGAACTCGGTGACGCCATAGGCGGGGACGCCGAAAACGACTCGCTGATTTCCATCGAAAACCTCGTCGGTTCAATCCATGACGATTTCCTGTATGGCGACGACTTCGACAACATCATTTCCGGCGGTGCCGGGAACGACGACCTTTATGGCGGCTATGGCAAGGACTTCCTCAATGGCGGCGAAGGCGC
Source organism: Nitratireductor sp. (assembly GCA_020441795.1). GTDB lineage: Bacteria > Pseudomonadota > Alphaproteobacteria > Rhizobiales > Rhizobiaceae > BOKV01. Next base: position 5,111 of record JAGRLM010000267.1, on the reverse strand, counting down.
TGACTGGATCGATGGCGGCATGGGCGACGAGGATGTCGCGGAATATGTCGATTCAGCAGAAGGCGTGACCGTATCCCTTCTTGATGGCTCCGGCCATGGCGGGGACGCGGAAGGCGATTTCCTGCTGGGAATCGAATATCTTCACGGCTCGATGTTCGACGATTTCCTTGAAGGCAATGACGGCATCAACCGGCTGGTCGGCCGTGCCGGCGATGACTGGTTGATGGGACAAGGCGGCAATGACACGCTGGTTGGCGGCTATGGTGCCGACCATCTTGACGGCGGAGCCGGTATCGACACTATCGACTATGCCTCCTCCGACCATGGCGTCACCATCAACTTTGCCACCGGCTATGCGTTTGGCGGTGAGGCAACGGGCGATGAATTTGTCTCCATCGAAAACATCGCCGGCTCGGATTTCGACGACGAACTGACCGGAAATGCAGCCGACAACCGACTTGTGGGTCGTGACGGCAATGACATTCTCAATGGCGGTGGCGGCAATGACGTCCTCATCGGCGGCGATGGAGCAGACATGCTGATTGGCGGCGCAGGTGACCGCGATGTCGCCGACTATTCCGCATCGTCTGCCGGTGTCGGCGTCAATCTCACCTCCGGTGGCTTTGCCGGCGAAGCCAATGGCGACAGCTATTCCGGTGTCGAATATGTCTATGGCTCTGGCCAGGCTGACGACATCACCGGCGACAGCGCCGTCAACCGACTGGTCGGCAATGGCGGCAATGACCACCTCTTTGGCATGGGGGGTGAAGATTATCTCATCGGCGGCGCAGGCAATGACGTGCTCAATGGTGGCTCCGGCGCCGATGTCTTCATTTTCGGTGGCAATTTCGGCAATGACCATATCGAGGACTTCGAAGCAGGGCCTGGCCGCACCGACCGCATCTGGATCAATGACGGATCGGTTACCGGCTGGGAAATGCTCCAGTCACTCATCACCGACACGACAGACGGCGCCATGATCAACATGGCAGGCGGATCGATCACCCTTGATCACGTACATGCGGTTGACCTCGTCGCCGACGATTTCATCTTCGCGTAAGGCCGGGACAAAACAGGCCACGCAATCAAACCGCCAGGGAGGCGGAATTCATGGGCGCAGGCACAGTTCCTGCAACGGAACGGGAAAATTCCACCGCCGCGGAACGGAAGGCAGCTTTACATCGCGCCTTCCACTTCCTAAGTCTGCGCCCATGAAGACATCTGAAGCTGAAATTCTTATCGTTCCCGGCTACAAGGGTTCTGGGCCCCTGCACTGGCAAAGCCGCTGGGAAGACAAGCTCTCCACCGCACGTCGCGTTGAAATGGGCGACTGGCACAAGCCGGTCTTCGAGGACTGGCGCGACAATCTGGTCAAGGCAGTCAATGCAGCGCAAAAGCCAGTGGTGCTGATCGGCCATTCCATTGGTAGCCAGGTTATCGTGCAATCGGCAAAACTGTTTGAAAAACCGGTGGCGGGCGCAATGCTCGTCGCTCCACCTGATGTGGAAAATCCGAAAATTCGCCCGCGTCACCTGCTGACCTTCGGCCCGGCAAGCCGCGAGCCGCTACCCTTTCCTTCCATTGTCATAGCAAGCCGCGACGATGGCTTTTGTGCCTATGAAAAGGCCGAGGAAATGGCTGCAGGCTGGGGTTCGCTGTTCATCGACGCCGGCACCAGCGGACACCTCAACCACGAAAGCGGCCACGGCCCCTGGCCCGAAGGCCTGATGGTTTTTGCCAAGTTCATGAGCAGGCTGTAGCCTCCGAAGCAAGGCCGCTCGTAAGCAATCATTAACCACGTTTGTTTACATTTTTAGCCGGGTAATAATGCCCCGGAAATATAGTCATGAAATTTCGAGCTGTCCTTGCATCGGCACTGCTCGCAATGAGCGCGCCATGGCCCATGCCCGCTTTCGCCGCCGATCCCGCGGTGATAGACGCCCCGCAAGAGGTCGAACCAGACACATTTTCCAACCGAATTGACCTGTCCTGGGGCGTCGCGCTGACCTCCAATTACATGTCAAACGGCGTCACCCAATCGAATGACAAACCAGCCATCCAGGGTTATGTCGAACTCAGTTCCGGCATTGTTTATACCAGCCTTTGGATGTCGAGCGTACGCCTTGGCGAAGACATTGCCGAATTTGACCTCGCCTGGGGCATCAGGCCGGAATGGGGCCCCCTCTCCTTTGATATCGGCTATTACCGCTATCTCTATGACGCATCCGGCAATTGCTGTGGCGAATGGATCGCCAAGGCAGACTGGAAATTGTCCGATGCGCTGACATTGAAGGGCGGCGTCAAATTCGATCCCGCCACGCAAAGCCGCTACGCCAAGGCGGGTTTCGAGTTCGGTTTTGCCGAGAAATTCTCTGTTTCAGCGGAATATCAGGAAAACCTGGTCGATCATCTTGCCGACTGGGATGCGGGTTTGGGCTATCAGATAACCGACACGCTGTCGCTTGACGTCAGATACTACGATTCCGAATTTTCCGATCCGCGCTATGTCGCCACCCTCGCCTGGGATTTTTCAACCGCGGAATGAGGCTGCACCGCGAATGAACCGTGCCGCTCAAACCATCGGCACGTCATCCTGCATGGCCTCAAAAAACGGAAAATCGATAACCGGATTGAAAAGAGCCTCTCCCTGCCAGGCGCCGATATCTGCGCCCGCCTCCAGCGATACAGGCTGGCTGCCTCCCGGCATTTGGAGTTCAATACCGACTGCCTTTTCCCGCAACAGTGCGCCGCCGTCGGGAATATCCGAAAGCCGAAAATCCTCGGCAGAGGTTTTCGCAAAGTCTGTCCCTTCCAAGATGGCCGCGAACATGGGCCCTTTCACTTTCAGCGTCTCGTCGGTGAAGTGATATCCGTTTTCGACCATGCCACCAATATCTATATCCGGGCCATAGGCATCACCGGCAAAGCGAATGCCGAGCGCTGCCCATTCACGGGTGAAATTCTTGTCTATGTCATTCGCGAATTTCCCGAAAATGCCCTTGCGCCCCGACGGCGACTGGATGGCATTGTTCAGGTGATGGAAAAGCGAGGTCTTGCCCTTCTTGATGGTATCGAACCCGCTCATCCACGAATTGTGGAAGAAATAGACCGGCCCTCCCCCAAGCGAGGTTTTGCCGAGTTTGAAAATCGATACTCCGGTGCTGCTTCCGTCGGGAGAGTGTTTACCCGGCCTGTGCGAGTTCCAGCCGACATTGCCGTAAACATAGATGAAGCCGCCATGCGCAGCTTCCATCGCGATGGGCTTGTAGTTCTCGGCAAACACATTGTGCCGTACCACCCATTGCGTTGAGTCATTTTCGAGTTCCACCGTGTTGTCGCGTATCCGCAAGAACCGGTTGCGCTCTATCAGCACATTGCGCGGCGGTGTCGGCCATCCCGCCGGATCGTCCTGGGCAAAGGCGTCCGTCAGATAAAAATGGATGGCGTTGAAGGCGTCGCGCACGAAATTGTTGCGAAAGACAAAATTTCCGCCGACACCGTATCCGCGAAAGAAATCGCCGTCATAGGCGCGCGAATCCGTTTGGATATTGACGCAGGGCCGTCCTTCCTTTGCTGCGGTTTCATAGTCTCCATGGATCGAGTTCCATGAGACGCAATTCCACATTCTAGGCGAGAAGTAACCGCTTTCCTGCCAGGCATCATCCTGCTGCCAGAAACAGTTTTCGACTGTGACATGGCTCGTCTCCCACCCGCGCGCCACTATGGCAAATGTTCCGCCCTCGAAGGTGCAATTTCGGATGGTCAGGTTCTGGCAATTCTCGATCAGTATCGCCGTGGGCCAGCAATCGCGGAAATGCAGGTTCTCCACCACCAGATGGCTGCATCCGATAAGCCGCAACCATGCCTGGTCGGCAATGGGATACACGCCGGGGAACCGGCCGGCTCCGGCAAGTCTTGCGGCCAGCCGGTTATATTCAACGGAGATATCGGTAAAACGCTTGCCCGACGAGAATACGGCATGGCTGTCGGGACCTGGCCTGTCAAATGGATCATTCCAGCCCGGCATCGCGACAGGCTCTCCGGGGCCCGAAACTACCTGCGGATTGCCTGCCTCTCCGCGAACACCGATGAGTGCGACGGGCTCCGAATGGATTTTCGGCTCAAAACGGACAACCACGACCTGCCTCCTGAAACCACTGGCGGTTGCGCGCAGGCTATCATTGACACAACCTGATGTCAGGCGTGAATTCCATGATTGCCTGACATTCGAGTTTGCCAGCGCCCAACAAAAAACCCGCGGATCGCTCCGCGGGTTCTGAAGTCCTGGCGACCTGTCGGGATTTATCCCTCCTTGGCGACCTGTTCACGCGCCTGCGCCATCAACTCATCCATGGTGCGGCGAATCTGGTGGTCGGACTGATCAATATTTGCTGCGTCGAAATCGGCGCGAATCTTGCGAAACACGTCTTCGTCGCCCGGTTCCTCGAAATCCGAACGGATCACGGCCTTGGCATAGGCATCGGCATCTGCGCCGGATTTGCCCAGCTTTTCCGCCGCCCACAGGCCAAGCAGCTTGTTGCGCCGTGCTTCCGCCTTGAATTTCAGCGCTTCGTCATGCGCGAACTTGTTTTCGAATGCTTTTTCGCGATCATTGATGCCGCTCATGCCAGTCTCCCGTTATGCCGCGTGGCTCATTTGGCTCGTGCCCGGTGCACTGACAAAAGTGCACTGACCGAAATACAGCCGATATATAGGCAGATACCACACAGGATTGAAGTGCAATACCAAACAAAATGCGATGGCAGGCCGGACAACAGCTTCATCACCCACAACAGTTGTTGAAAGCTGCGGCCAACTGCCCCCTTGCGGGCTTGATTCAGTTGTTTATTGCACTGCCATCCACTAGGGTCGAAATCAAAGACGCGATTCCGCTATCAGGCGCGTTTGCGGCCAACCGGAAGGAATTGTCATCCAACCTGTTGCCCGTAGTGCATTCCAAAGTGGCGCATTCCAAAGCAGCGCAGTCCAGACAGGAACTCCTCACATGAGCAGACGCCGCCGCATCTATGAAGGCAAGGCCAAGATCCTCTATGAAGGACCGGAACCGGGCACCTTGGTGCAATTCTTCAAGGATGACGCAACCGCCTTCA
>JAGRLM010000266.1 GCA_020441795.1 Nitratireductor sp. | reverse complement strand
TTCGATCCCGGCCAGGGGCACCATACTTCCTGATGGAGGTATTTGCGCGGCTTCAAATCGTTGCTGCAACGCAGGCCGTCAGGCAATGGCCTTGCATTTTCCCCAATCCGGATGTTGCCGCCTGCTGCCAACCCATGCATGTTCGCAATAGAAAAGGTGGAACTGAACCCGAAAGCAAGGGGCACAAAAAGATGGACCCGGTGAGAATCCTTCGTCACTTGGCAATGATACTGGTTTGCCTCAGTGTTGCCTGTTTGACCGCCAACGCCCAATCCGTTCCTGCCAGTCCGCCGAATGAAAGCGCCAATGGCAATGCAGCGGCGTCACCGGCAGAGCCGACAGAAACCGGCAATTCCCAGAACAATGCAGGGCCACAACAGGAAACCGGGAACGCGGCAGCTACAGACGCGACGCCGGATGCGACTTCTCCGGTGTTTCCCGAAACACCCGTCATCGAGGCTGCCCGTGCCGACATCCTGCGCTGGAACAGTTCACTCGACACCATGCTGCAGGCACTGGAACGCGAGGGGGTAAGCGATTCGGAGCTGATCTCATTCATTGATGAAAGCGGCAAGATACAGGCCGAAGTCTCGACTACCATTTCGGCTGTTGCACCGGTCGTGGAACGGCTTGGCTCCCAGCTCGCCCAATTGGGCGATGGAGCCAAGGATGGCGAAAGCGAATCCGACGATCTCAGGCAAAGACGCGAGCAACTGAAGAACCGACTGGCCGACGCGGATGCGGCGCTCAAGGAGGCGCGTCTGGTGCTCTTGCGCGCGCAACAGGCGGAAAGTTCGGTTCTTTCGAAAAGGCGGGCACGGTTTGTGAGTTCACTTTCCGTGCGTTCCAACAGCATATTGGAGCCCGTATTGTGGCAGCGCTCCATTGCGGGTGTCCCGTCGTTTTTCAAGAGCATTGCCATTGTGACGGGCGATTCGTTCCGGGCGAGTATCTCGCGGATGGCAGGCCAGCCTGGCGGCGTCCTGATGATGGTCCTGCAGGCATTCATTGCGCTTGGCGTTTTCATCTTCTTCCGCCGCCTGACCTATGTTGCCCCCGAAACGGCAATGCGGGGCTCGACGAGCCGGACATTGCCCTATTCTGCTCACCTGCTGGAATTTGTTCGCACCGGCGTATTGCCCACACTGTTGTTGCTGGTGCTGAAGGAGATACTGTTTTCGAGCGGGTTCTTTGCGGACCGTTTCGTGCAACTCGGCGTTTCTGCCATGAATACGCTTGCCGTATATTTCGCGGCGATTGCCCTGTTGCGGATCTTCCTGCGGCCGCTGAGACCTGAATTGCGGATAGCCGACCTTTCCGATCTGGCAGCGCGGCGGGTGTTTTCAACCGGACTGACTACGCTCGGGCTGGTGGCAATCATGCGGGTGCTCAACAGTTTTGCCGTCAACCTGCTGGCGCCGTTTGAAATTTCCATCGTATTGAGCGGCCTGCTGGCATTTGTCGCGATCATGGGCTGCGTGCGGATGCTGCTGGTGGTTGCGGAGGACAGGGCCTCGCGGCCTGAGAAGGTCCTTGCCCCATCGCGACTGGTACGTTGGCGCCATCTGCGCCCGGTGATCTGGATTGCTGTTGCATGTTCTGCTGTCGGCCTGTTGACGGGCTATATCGCGCTGTCCGAATTCATTGCCTATCAGATCATCGCGGGGATGCTGGTTCTGACGCTGGCCTGGCTGGTCCTGCGCATGTTCGACGAATTGCGCGAGCGCCTTTCCAATCCGGAAAGCGCCTCGCTGGAAAAGGTTTCCAGCACATTGGGAATGCAGCCGAAATCTGTCCAGCAAATGGCGATTCTCGGCTTCGGTTTCTTAAGGCTGCTGGTGGTGCTGGTCGCCGCATTTTCGCTGTTGCTTCCCTGGGGCATTCAGACCCAGGACTGGTTTGCCCTGGTCAATCGGGCGTTTTTCGGATTCCAGCTCGGCGGGTTGACGGTTTCCGTTTCAGCCATTCTGATGGCGCTGGCGCTCTTCGTGATCGGTATCTTGTTTACGCGGACCGTCCAGTCCTGGGTGGGCAACCAGTTCCTTCCAACAACGCGGATGGACAAGGGCCTGCAGAATTCGCTGACCACCGTTTTCGGCTATGTTGGCCTCGTTGTCGCCTTTCTGGTCGCCATCAGTGCTGCCGGGCTCGATCTTTCAAATCTTGCCATTGTCGCCGGTGCGTTGTCGGTCGGTATCGGTTTCGGGTTGCAGAGCATTGTCGGCAATTTCGTGTCGGGCCTGATCCTGTTGGCAGAGCGCCCGATCAAGGCGGGCGACTGGGTGGTGACGGGTGGAGGCGAGGGAACGGTGCGCCGGATATCGGTGCGCTCAACGGAGATCGAGACCTTCGACAATGCCACGATCATCTTGCCGAACCAGACGCTGATCACCGATCCGGTCATCAACTGGACGCATCGCAACAAGCTTGGTCGCATCATCATCTCAATTGGCGTGGGCTATTCGTCTGATCCACATCGGGTGCGCGAAATCCTGCTCGAATGTGCCAAGGCGCATCTGGGAATTCTCGCCAAGCCTGCTCCCATGGTGGTATTCACCGATTTTGGGGCGGATGCGCTGATGTTCGAATTGCGGGGCTGGCTTTCGGACATCGCAGACGGTCTGATGGTCAAGAGTGACCTCAGATTTGCGATACTGGCGGCATTGCGCGAAGAGGGAATAGAAATTCCGTTCGCACAGCGCGATATCCATATAAGGTCGGGGTTGGAGGCGCTGCAGCCGCCGAAACAACCGGCAAGGACTGCGGTTCCATCGCAACCGCGCAACAAGGCGAAAGATGTCGGCAAGGCCAGGGAATGACGGAATGCTGAGCGAGCGTGATACACTTGAGGACGTAGCAGCAGCATTTCGCTGGGATTTGCCGGAGAACTACAATATCGCGGTGGAAGCATGTGACCGGCACGCAGAATTGACGCCAGACAAGGTTGCGCTCCTGCGGTGGAGCGATGCTGCCGAACCGGTTGCCACCACCTATGGCGAGTTGCGCGATGCCTCCAACCGTCTGGCCAATCACCTTGTCTCGCTGGGGATAAAGCAGGGCGACCGGGTAGCCATCATCCTGCCGCAGAGTGTCGAGGCAGCGATCAGCCATATTGCAATCTACAAGGCAGGGATGATTGCCGTGCCGCTGGCACGGCTTTTTGCGAGCGATGCCATAGAATTCCGGTTGAAACGCGCTGGTGTCGTGGCGGTGATTTCGAACGAGGAAGGGCTGGCCAAGATCAAGCCCGTGCGTGAAAATCTCACCGAGATGCAATTTCTGATTTCCACCGATGGTGGAGCGGATGGGCAGGGCGCGGCATTTCACGACCTGCTGGCCGCAAGCGATCCGCATTTTGTTCCGGCAAGGACCGGGCCCGCCAGTCCGGCGCTGATCATTTTCACTTCCGGGACGACAGGTCCACCCAAGGGCGCCCTTCATGGACATCGGGTCCTGGCGGGTCATTTGCCGGGAGTGCAGACCCATCATGAATTCATGCCCAAGCCGGGGGATGTGGCGTGGACCCCAGCCGATTGGGCATGGGCTGGAGGTCTACTGAACGTCCTGCTGCCTTGCCTCACGCTAGGGGTTCCGGTCGTCTATGGCGGGCTTGAACGGTTCGATCCGGAAAAGGCTTTCAGGCTCATTAGTGAGATGAAGGTGAGAAATGCCTTCATTCCGCCCACTGCCTTGCGCTTGATGAAAACGGTGGAGAAACCGCGTGAGCGTTTCAGCTTTGATTTGCGAACACTTGGCTCAGGCGGGGAAAGCCTGGGTCGAGATACCTATGAATGGGCGCAGCGCGAACTGGGCATTACCGTCAACGAATTTTACGGACAAACGGAATGCAACCTAGTGCTGAGCTCGTGCAGCAAGTTGGGTGTGAGCCGGGCCGGGGCAATTGGCAAGGCTGTGCCGGGTCACAATGTGGCTGTCGTGTCACCGGACGGCAGGCTTTGCAAACCGGGCGAACGCGGCGAGGTGGCAGTGAAGCGGCCTGATCCGGTGATGTTTCTCGAATACTGGCAGGATCCGGAAGCGACTGCCAGGAAATTCATCGGCGACTGGATGCTCACGGGTGATCAATGTGTCGTTGACGATGATGGATATTTTCACTTTGTCGGACGTGACGACGATATCATCAATTCGGCCGGTTACCGGGTCGGGCCGGGCGAAATCGAGGATTGTCTTGTTTCCCACCCGGCAGTGAGATTGGCTGCAGCCGTGGGCAAGCCGGATGCGTTGAGAACGGAAATCATCAAGGCCTATGTTGTCCTGGCCGATGGCTATTCGCCATCGACGGAACTGGCGCAGGAAATTCGCGAACATGTGAAACGGCGCATGGCTGCAAACATCTATCCGCGCGAGGTTGCATTCGTGGAGGAGATACCGCTGACCACGACCGGCAAAGTCATTCGGCGGGTATTTCGCGAGATGGCGCGGCTTGAGGCGGAAACAGCGAATTCCAGTCCCGCCTGAGGACGCCCTTTGCAACACGCCGCAACTGATGGTTTGTTTCCAGGACATTCCTGATCGTGCTGGTGCGTTTTTGCGAATTGGAAACAATCAGGGTTTCCATCGTTTGGCGGCCGGTCCACAGCCGATCCATCCATCCGTTTTCGGCCGCAAGCGAATCCGCGAACCTGAACCCCGGCTGTTGCAGCATCCATTGCGAGGCGGACAACATCAGATGGGTGCCGGGCGAATAGGTCCGGTAATGCTCGTCAAATGCGGTTTTCCAGGGATAGTAACGTCCATCTGCTTCGAGCACGATCAGGGAAGCGATTGCCTGGTTGTCGACGCGCATCGTATGGATTGATGCGTGGCCGTTCTCGGCGAAACCGGCTACCGCCTGCCTTGCAAAGGCTGCTGTCTTTCGAATGATGTGAATGGAAGTTCCCTTGCGGCCCTTCCAGCCGCGCGTTTCAAGCAACAGGAATTCCTCGAACCGAACCAGCGAGTCCCAGAAGTCGGTGGCTACGGTCAGGGATACCTTGCCCAATTCCGACAGCTTGCGGTGCTGGCGGGTCAGCTCCCTTCTGCGCTTGGCTGACTGTCCTGCCACGGGGTCATCACCGGGCAACAGCGTGGCACGCCTCGATGTCTCGTCGCGCGCGACATGCAAGCCGTTTCTTTGCAGCGCTTCAACAAGGACCTTTGCCGATGCCTCATCATGCGGGAAATCCTCGAAAACGAGACCGCGCGCGGCAAGGGCTTCCGCCTTTCGGAAAAGCCCGGCAAATCGTTCACAGGTTTCGGCAAGATCGCTAGTGTCGACCAATGGAAGGGAGAGCGGTGCGAAGGGGTGGCTTGCGACCCGCAATGTCTTGACGGGGGGGATGCCAACGGCAGTCAGCCCTGCAGGCATTGCGAGCCTGACTTCGCGGCTCTCGTTCAATGTTTCAACAAGCAGCAGGAGGTGGCTGTCTGCAATTCCCAGTCTGCCAGACGATGCCATCAGGAACTTGCCGGTGAAGAACGGGTTCAGACCGCCGGACTTCAGGGCAAGGCCGTCCAGAAGTCCGTCAGCAAGAATTTGCTGGCCAAGGGGCCATAGCTCCAGCTGCCAGGTGCTTGAGCCGATGGTCTCCTGGCGCGCAAGGATCTCGGGCGATGGAGCCACAATCGGCTGTTCCCTTATCCAGCTTTGTCCGGCGCCCCTGCCAGCGCTTTTGGCGCGGAAAACCATTTTTCACCCTGTACCGTTGGGCGCTGCCATGGCAGAGCGGGCTGGCACAATGAAAATATGAATACCAAGCCGTCTACGTGCAGCTGCGTATAGGGCAAAAGCCTCGAAAACCAGCGCGCAAGTGGTGGCAATTGCGGCTCCCTTGAGGCCGAATATCGGAATGAGTGCAAAGTTGAGCACCAGATTGACCGACAGGCTTGCGGCATAGACCGCGGCGCAAGTGCCCTGTTCGCCTGACATGGTCAGAACGCTTTCGGCAGCGCCAACTGTCGAACGCATGACAACGCCTGCCGCCAATATCCACAACAGGCTTTCACCAGCCGCAAAACTCGGGCCGAACAGCATCAGGAAATATTTGCCCAGCACCACCATTACTGCAGCCAGTGCCAGCGATGGCCAGAAGGTCCAGCGTACGGTTTCCTGGATGAATTCCTCGTAGCGCTGCTGGTTGCCTGCCGCCTTGTAGGAGGCGAAGCGATGCGCCGATCCTGCCTTGACCGCGAAATAGACAAAGTGGACCAGCGCCAGCGTCTTGACCGCGGCGAAATAGATGCCGACCTGGTCTGGCGGCAGATAATAGCCGACAAACAGGATGTCGGTATTGGTCAGCAGGTTATAGAAGCCCTCGACCAGAAAGATGGGTGCGGCAACCGCCAGCCACTGGTTTGCCTTGTAGGCGCGCTTGCCTTTCGGAACCGTCTTGCCCAAGCGTTTCCAGAGGGCAAAACCCTGGATAAGAGAGGCGATATAGGTCGCAATAATGGCTGATGTCATGGCTGTAAGCGCATCGGCGGGATAGCCGGCGACAATCGCGATTGCCATTACTGCCAGAATGAGAAGTGGACGCATGATGAAGGTTGGAACCAATGCCACGCCCGGCCAATTGAAGGCACGCGCTACACCGTCCTGCACTTCCTGCAGGGACATCATCGGCAGGCAGACTGCCGCAAGAAGGATGGGAATCACGAAGTAACTGGTCAGATGCTGCGAAAACTCGAAGACGACAAAGGCACCTGTAGCAGCCAGCATTGTGGATCCGGCGAGCGACCAGACCAGGCTTCCCCGGATTGCTCCACGCAGATGCTCCATGTCGCCTGCGGCCCGGTATTCTGAAATGAAACGTATGATGCCGGTCTGGAAACCGAGACAGGCGATGCCGCCCAGAATGACCGCAGCCACCCACACGGCAACAAAGATGCCATATTCGAAGTCGCCCATCCACCGGGCCATCAGGACTTGCGAGAAATAGGCAATGGCAGCACTTGCCACGCGAATGAAAAATGCGATCAGCGCCGTGCGCTGCGAAATGGCGCTGTCGCCCTTGCCATCGAGCAAAGCGTTGATGAGCTCGTCCGCGCGGCTTGCAAGTGGCAATAGCCGTTTTGATGCCGATCCAGGCAACCATCGGACCGTGTTTGAAATGTTGATGCGCAAGTTCTGCTCCACGTGAATTGAGCGCAACTTTGCACAAATGCTTTAAAAATCCGTTCGGGATTGCCAGAAAAAAGCGTAAACAAACAAATACTTCAATGGTTTGTTAACCATGTCTTGAGGCTGCTTACGCGGAAAACCCGCCAGCGTCGAGGAATTCCTGTTCAGCGCGGGTCATGTGGCGGCCGAGTGCCGGGTTCCTGTGTGGAAAGCGTCCGAACCGGCGGATGATATCGCGGTGAATGATTGCGAATTTCAATGAATCGGGATTGTCTGCAGCGTGAAACAAACGAACGCAATGCTCCTGATCCGCTATTTTTTCGCTATGCATGAATGGCATGTAGAAGAATGCCCTGAGTTCCGGCGAAACTGCCTTGTCATGGCCTGCGTCAAGCGCGGTGGCGGCCATTTGGCAAGCGTGATCGTCCTGTGCGAACGCCCTGGGATCTTCGCGAAACATGTTTCTGGAAAACTGGTCCAGAACGATGATGAGTGCGAGCGCCTGGTCAGGCGCATCAATCCAGTGGTCCAGTTGATGCGCGGATGCTTCATCGTGGAGCGCGCCGAAACGCGTCCTTATGGTTTCGTCCACGCTGGCATCGCGTTTGAACCATCCTTCACGGCCGATTGATTGCCAAAAATCGAGTACGTCCTGTGATTTTGTCATCCAGCCGTTCCTTTCTTGTCGTGCAGCTTGCCACATTCGAAGCGTTGACTATACCTGTTACCCATCGCAACGCGAGGAAATTGCCATGGAAATTGCCGTACTTGATCTGAAGGGGCTCAACTGCCCGCTTCCTGTGCTCAAGGCCAAAAAGGCGATGCGTTCCATGCAGCCCGGTCAGCGGCTCTGGGTCGAGACGACCGATCCGCTTGCGGTAATCGACGTGCCCAATTTCTGCCGGGAAGACGGGCATTTGCTGGTCGAGATGCAGGATGAAGGCAAGGGCCACCGGTTTCTCATCGAGCATGGTGGTGCCGGTTTGTGAATTGACAGGCTCGGCTTGGCCCGCAAGGCTCGCAATTTCCTCCCATCAACTGCAATCATTTTGCCTGTCAGAACTTGACGCCGGTAACTGCCAGCGGATTTTCCATCATGGCGGAGCGGTCCGGGGTGTCGCTGGCAATCCGGTTGGCAAAGCCGTCAAACAGCTGCTGCACGAATCTTGGATCCAGCCCCTTGAGGATGACCACAATCCGGGTCGAGTGATCCGTGTTCGGCCAGGCCTTCATGAAAAAAGGCTCGTGGAAAGTGCCGCGAACGCCATGAATGACCAGCGGTAGCGGATTTCCGGCAATTGCGACAATGCCTTTCAATCGCAACACCTGGCTACCATACGCTGAAGCCAGCAATTCGCAAAATGTCTC
>JAGRLM010000265.1:600-1766 GCA_020441795.1 Nitratireductor sp. | reverse complement strand
TGTTGACCCCGGCCTCGCCGAAGGTCTTGCCCAGCAGGCCGATGATGCCCGGCGTGTCGTCGTTTGTGGTGTAGAGCATGTGCCGGCCGACCTCGGCATAGAGGTTGATGCCCTTGATCTGGATGAAGCGCGGCTTGCCGTCGGAGAATACCGTTCCCGCCACAGAGCGGGTCTGGTTTTCGGTTGTGACAATCACCTTGATATAGCTGTCGAAAACGCCGGACTTGCCCTGCGTCGTCTCCGAAACATGAATGCCGCGTTCCTTTGCCATGATCGGCGCCGACACCATGTTGACGTCCGAAACCTGGCTCTTGATCAGCCCGGCAATTGCCGCACTGGTCAGCGCCTTTGTGTTCATGGTCGCGACCGCACCATCATAAATGATCTCAATGCGCTGGATGGAAGATTCGGTGACCTGTCCGGCAAAGGCACCAAGATGCTCCGCGAGCTTGATGAATGGCATCAGCTTCGGCGCTTCGTCAGCCGAGATGGAGGGCATGTTGAGCGCATTGGTAACAGCGCCATTGACGAGATAATCGGCCATCTGCTCGGCGACCTGCAGGGCGACATTTTCCTGTGCCTCGGTGGTGGACGCACCAAGATGCGGCGTGCAAACAACATTCGGCAGGCCGAAAAGCGGGCTTTCCTTGGCAGGCTCGACTTCAAACACATCAAAGCCGGCACCCGCCACCTTGCCGGATTTCAGCGCNNTCGGCAAGATCAGCCTCGACGACCAGGCCACCGCGCGCGCAATTGATGATGCGAACGCCATCCTTCATCTTGGCAATGGCAGCCTTGTTGATGATGTTGCGGGTCTTGTCGGTCAGCGGCACATGCAGCGTGATGAAATCAGCCTTGGCAAATACCGTATCAAGCTCGGCTTTTTCGACACCCAGTTCATCAGCGCGTTCCTGGCTGAGGAAGGGATCAAAGGCGACGACCTTCATGCGCAGGCCGCGCGCCCGGCTGGCGACGATCGAGCCAATATTGCCGCAGCCGATCAGGCCCAGCGTCTTGCCAGTGATTTCAACGCCCATGAAGCGGTTCTTTTCCCACTTGCCGGCCTGCGTCGAGGCATCGGCTTCCGGCAATTGCCGCGCAACGGCAAACATCAGCGCAATGGCGTGCTCGGCGGTAGTAATGGAATTGCCGAAGGGCGTGTTCAT
>JAGRLM010000265.1:0-577 GCA_020441795.1 Nitratireductor sp. | reverse complement strand
TTGCTGCCGGGATATCGACATTGTCAACGCCAATGCCAGCGCGGCCGATCACCTTGAGATTTTCGGCAAAACCAATGAGTTTTTCCGTAACCTTGGTCGCGGAGCGAATGGCGAGACCATCATACTGGCCGATGATTTCGGCGAGCTTGTCCTTGTCCTTGCCGACATCCGGCAGATAATCGACATCGACACCATTGCGACGGAAGATTTCGACCGCTGTTTCGGACAATGCATCGGATACGAGTACGCGAGGTTTGTTGAGCGCCATCATGGCCTCCTGATTTGCAAAATTGAATGGAAAAGGATGTCCAGCGCCCGATGCGCTGGACAGGAAATGCCTCGGTTCAGGCGGCAGCCTTCAGGCCCGCCTTGCACTGGTGGAATGCCCAGTCGATCCACGGCATCAGTGCCTCGAGATCGGATTTTTCCACGGTGGCACCGGTCCAGATGCGCAACCCTGCAGGCGCATCCCGGTAATGCCCGATGTCTAGCGCCACGCCATGCTTTTCCAGCAGGCTCGCCACCGACTTGGCAAAGGCAGCCTGACCGGCATCATCCATGGCAGAAACATCAGCAT
>JAGRLM010000264.1 GCA_020441795.1 Nitratireductor sp. | reverse complement strand
GCGAGCAGCGCTTGCGCCTCGTTGGAAACGGAGGGCGCAATGATGACTTCGGCAAACAGGCTGGCAATCAGTTCGGCTGTCCTTGTATCAAGTTCCTGGTTCAATGCAATGATGCCCCCAAAGGCCGACACCGGATCGCAGGCGAGCGCCTTTTCATAGGCCTCCGCCAGTGATGAGCCGGTTGCCACTCCGCATGGATTGGCATGTTTGATGATTGCAACGGCAGCGGAACGATCCGGATCGAACTCGCTGACCAGTTCGAATGCGGCATCCGTGTCATTGATATTGTTCCACGACAGCTGCTTGCCCTGCAATTGCTGCGCATTGGCAACACCGGGTCGCTTGTCACCGCTGAGATAAAGTCCGGCAAATTGATGCGGATTTTCGCCATAGCGCAGTTTTTCACTCAATTTGCCGGCTATGGAAAAATATCGGGGTGTTTCAAGCGACAAGGTTTTGGCATACCAGCCGGCAATGGCTGCATCATAGGCCGCGGTTCGCGCAAAGGCGCGGGCTGCCATTTGCTTGCGCAGGTCAAGCGGGATCTGTCCGGAACCTGCGTCAAGGGCCGAAAGGACTTCGGCATAATCGGCCGGGTCGGTGACAACGGTTACATAGGAATGGTTTTTTGCGGCAGCCCGGATCATGGCCGGTCCGCCTATGTCGATATTCTCGACTGTGTTTGCGTAATCCGCACCGGAAGCAGCCACCGCCTCGAACGGATATAGGTTGACCACCACCAGATCGATGGCGCCGATATCATGGTTCTGCATCGCCTCGACATGCTCGCTATCGTCACGGATGGCGAGGATTGCGCCATGGATCGCGGGATGCAGTGTCTTGACCCTGCCATCCATGATCTCGGGAAAACCGGTGACCTGCGACACGTCCCGCACCGCAATGCCTTCAGCCTTGAGTGCGGCAGAGGTTCCGCCGGTTGAGAGAATCTCGATGCCGTGTTTCTGCAGGACAGAGGCAAATTCCAGCAGGCCCGATTTGTCGGATACCGAGATCAGCGCCCGTTTGACCTGCACCAGGTCGGGGCTTGGTATGTTTTTTGACTGTACGGCCATCGTCTTTTCCCCAAAGAGTCTTGGTTTTCATCCGCGCCGATAGCATGCCTTGCGCCGCGCCGGAATTGATCCATCGTCGCGCAATCCAATAGCCTGTGGAAACTGCTGATTGCAAACCCGGGAAAAATGCCCTGACGGTATTCCCGGATTCAACCCATATGCCGTTCCAGACGCCACGCAATTTCGCGCAATTGCGACAATCGGAATTCCAGCACGATCTGCTTCGTGCGCCGGGGTCCGGCACTCACCGCAAGGAATATGCTCTCGTCGACATGGGGTTGCGCCATCGCTGCCGTAAACATCCAGCGCGAACCATCCGCAGCCGAAAGCAGGATCGCCTTGCCGTCTCGCGATTTTCCCGCTGATACGGATGGATGCAGATGGAAGCGGATGGCTACCTCTTCGCCATGCCCTTCCTTCAATGCCTTGCCACCGGGCGCAAGAAATGTGTCAAGGCCGTCAAGCACCGCGCCATTGGTCGACAGGATCAGGCTGCGCTCATGGACAATGCCGAACTCGCGCAAATAACCGTCATGGCTGACCGAAACGGACTGGCTTTCCGCCGTATCATGTCGATTGCAGGTAATGTTTCGCGGGCCCGAAATGATCCGGTTGTCAAGCACGCGCGACAGCACGCCGTCACCGCTGAACTTGCAACTGGACGTGTCGTTTACAATCGCCGTTGAATGGGCGGCCGTGGAGCGCGCAGCCTTGCGCAGTTCACCTTTGGCATTGGGAGCTGTCCCGCAATTGACCACAAGCGGAGCATTTCCGGTGGACATCTCGAAGGCAAGGCAACCCGCATGCGCATTGATGGACAAGGCGCCGGGCGGCGGTTTCCCATGGTCAAGCAACACAACCGTACTGCCGATCTCCAACCGCTGGAATCCGGAAAATGGCGCTTCGCCCGGTATGCCGCTACCCGCATCATCATAGCGCATGACCGTCGCCACCAGATCCCGGGGCGTCACCGAACACCCATTGACCCGGGTCAGCGATCCGTCACCCATCCGGTAGAACCTTACAGCCGACATGATCCTGTCTATGGCCGAAACCAGTTCCTGTGAGGGTGCCTGTCCCAGTTTCGCATGGGATTGGCGAAGGGGCAGCAATTGTGCAAGCAGTTCGGGAAGCACAGCGGGGTTTCGGCTTACATGCCCACCATCGGGCAGGATTTGCCGTGAAAGTTCCGCATTGAGATAGCGCGCCGCCGTGACGATTGCCTGTTGTCCGGCCGCCATGCAGACAGCCGAATAGGACAATGCGATTGCAGACAGCAAGCGTGGCATGCCGTCATCGGCCTTGGGGATCGAGCGACGCATGTGCCGCACATGAATTCCCAGGGACTTCAAAAAAGCCCTGTAGAAGCCCAGCTCCGCATTCTCAATGATAAGCACCGAGTGGCAAAGCCATGAGCGAAGACGCTCGGCAGCCACGACCGGCTCCCATGCAATACTGTCATCCGGCTTCGGATTAAGGCGAATCCAGTCTCGCACTAATGCCTGTGCATTTGACATGGCAAGTGAATCACGCGCCGCACCGAAATGCCGCAACCAGGCAAATCCATGCAGGTCCCGGCTCCATTGGGGATCGGGTGATGGCATGGTGAACGGGTTCTGTCCGGCAGTTTCCGCGACACGGGTTCCGAACCGGAAAATGCCCGCATAGATTTCCGTGGCAACAGTGGGATCGGCGGTGTGGAGGTCAGGTGGCGCAATCAGCAGGCGCTCCGGCGTCTGGCCAGCCAAGCCGAAGCCGACACCGCCCGAAACGCGTCGACTGGCCCTGCGCCAGCTTTCCACCAGCGCAAGTGCTATCACCCTTGGTTTGTCGGCAATCGACATTGACAAAAAATCCCCGATAGCAATTCGTGCCTGTGTGCCGCAGCACGAAGCGCCCCGGCGCAATCCTTACCTGTTAACATTCTTAAGGCAACCGCCTTGCAGGGAGGTCTGGCGAACGGTTGGTGATTCATGCAGTTGGTGTGATGGTTTTTTCGAAACGGCAGGCAAAAAACCCGTCCATGCCGAGTTGTTCCGGGCTATCCCCGAAACGGTCACCGGGAAGTGTGCGCAATGCCCCTTGCCCGTTGATGGCAAAATCCGCGCCTGCCAGCTCGCCCTTGACGAGTCGCGAATGGCGCAATTCACCATCCGCCTTGTTGATGGCTGCCAGTATGTCCTCACCCTCCTGTTTGAGGATGGAGCAGTTTATATAAACAAGCAATCCGCCCGGCTTGACCATCCGGCTTGCTGCCATGATCATCTCGCGTTGCAGATTTGCCAGTTTCGAAACCTGTTCCGCGTCGACATTCCATGCGATTTCTGGATGCCTGCGCATGGTTCCCGTTGCGGTGCAGGGCGCATCCAGGATGACCGCATCAAAAACCGGTCCCGGCTGCCATTCAAGCAAATCCGCTTGCACGAGTTCCGCTTCGAGCCGCAAACGGGCCAGATTTTCGCGCAGCCTTTCCATCCGCCTGGCAGAAATATCAAGCGCGGTGACCCTAGCGCCTGCTGAGGCGAGTTGTGCGGTCTTGCCGCCAGGAGCGGCGCACAAATCCGCAATTTTCAGTCCCCTGACAGCACCAAGCATTCTTACCGGCAAGCTGGCAGCAGCATCCTGTACCCACCACTCACCCTCTGCATATCCAGGAAGCAGCCTCAGATCCTCGGTTTTATTCCGGAGACGAAATGTACCATTGGGAAGAATGGCTGCGTCCATTTCGCCTGCCAGGGCGGCGATGCGTTCCGGCGTGACATGGCTGGCTATAGTGAGATCAATAGCTGGTTCCAGCCGGATTGCCTCACTGATTGCCTTGAGACGCTCTCGGCCATGGTCGCTGGCAAGCTGGGAAGCAAGGAACGGATTTAAACACTCCCGCGCGGGTGGCGAGAGCACCGACAGCTCTTCGCGGTTTTCGCACAGTCTGCGCAAAACTGCATTGGTCAGCGGCGCAAAACGCCGACTGCGGGCATCCTCGGATACCGCCGTGACAGCCAGATTGACCGCAGCACTTTCAGGAACGCTCATGAACAGGATCTGCGCCGCGGCGGCATGCAATGTTGCCGCCAGATGCTCGGCCTTTTTTGGCAATGGGCGGTCCAGCAGGGTTTTCAACGCTGCAATGATAACGGCCCGCTGGCGAATGGCGGTAACGGCAATTGCACGTGCCAGGCGCCGGTCATGCAGCGGCAAGGCCCTCAGTGCGGCAAGGCCCGTCTCCTCGTCACACAGGCTGTCGAATGAGGCGTTGTTCGAAACCACTGCCTCGATCAGCCTTGCGGCAACCACGCGCGCGACAAGCCCGACACGCTCCTTGCCCGCCGGTCGGTATCCATTGCTGTTCTGCTTCAATTGAATATCCCGTTCACCATGCCGGATTGCCAGCTCCGGACCATGTCACCATATGGTCTGTTGATCTGCCACCTGCAAAAGGGCAGATAGACAGGTCAAGCCCTCATCAACATCAAATACCAACGGAGCGCAAGCGCATGACTGGCAAGGTGACAAACCACCCGTCTGATGTCGACAAGCTGGAGGAACCGGCTGAACGCGAATTGCCAGCGGCAGCCATTCGGGCATTGGAGGAAGCGCGAAAGCGGCGGGATGAGCTACCCGCGCAGACCTTGCCCCGCGAAGTCAATGGACGCGATGGACCCGAACCTACCCGCTTCGGTGATTGGGAAAAGGACGGCATTGTCAGCGATTTCTGATCTTGCATTTTCCCTGGCTGCAGAATATGGAATATATTCCTATAGGAATAAATTCAAATCATGTGCCGATTTCTGCCAATTGCGTTCTGTCTTTTTGCATCGTTGCCTGCGGATGCCGACGCACGTCAAAGTCAGGTGATCCCCGGGCCGGTGCGAGCCGATGTGGTTGAAGTGATTGACGGTGACAGCATCAAGGTTTCTGCCCACATCTGGCCCGGCCAACACGTCCTGGTGAATATCCGCATTCGCGGTATTGACGCGCCCGAATTGAAATCACGCTGCAGCACTGAGAAGGGTGCCGCGCTTGCTGCGCGTCAAATGACATCAAACCTTGTCTCCGGTGGAAGCATCGTTCTGACCAATATCAGTGGCGGCAAATATTACGGACGCATGCTGGCAGATGTTGCCAATCTCGAAGGCTCCGACCTCGCCAGCAAACTTCTCGATGCAAGGCTTGTCCGTCCCTATTCGGGCAAGAAGCGCCGGTCCTGGTGCAAGCCTGAATGACCTGAATGAATTGTCCGGCGACCGCCCAATATGTCCCGCAATGGTCTGGATTCCAGTTTGGAGACAGCGGATCTGTCCCGAAACGGGGCAGTATTTCCAACCCTTAACAAGGCATTAAGGACCACCTGCCGCCATCCCGGCAGCATTTACCGACTGTTAACCCTAAAATGGCGGAAAGCTCTTTGTTTTCAACGCTGTTCAATTCTGGATCAACCGGAATCCCTCCCTCTGTCCTGACTGGCCCGGCAAATGCAACTCCTGCAGCAACACAAGCCGCAGGAGGCCACCATGAAAATCACATCAAACTTCAGCACCCGGTTCCGCACCACATGCTCTTCCTTCCGTCGCGACGAGCGCGGTACTTTCGCAACCATCTTTGGTGTAACTGCCGTGGCAGTATTTCTGTCTGCTGGCGTGGCCTTCGACTACACCCGTCTCGCCCAGTCGAAATCGATCATCAACTCGGCGCTTGATGCAGCCGTACTCTCGGCGGGAAACCGAATGGCGGAAGGCGAACCGGTCAACGGCAATTTCCGCAAGGACTTTGAGGATTTCTTCCTCGCCAATGTGGAAGGCCGCTTCGGCGTTCCGGACAATGTCAAGATCGACAATTTCTCCGCTGATCCAGCAACCGGAAAGATCTCGGCCAGCGCGAGCGCCGAAGTAACCATGGCATTCATGGGAATTGCCGGAAGCCCGACGGTTGTTACCGGCGCAAAATCCGAAGCGGTCTTCTCCAATGATTCCGTTGAAGTCGCCATGATGCTGGACGTCACCGGTTCGATGGGCGGCCAGAAAATCCAGGACCTCAAGGCCGCAGCCAGTGAGGCGGTGGACATTCTCCTCCCGACAACCAATGCCAGTGGCAAGACACGCATCAGCCTTGTGCCCTATTCGTCAGCGGTCAATGCGGGCCCCTACGCAAAGAAGGCCAGTTCAAATCCTTCCTTTGAGTGCGTCACCGAACGCGGCGGTTCACAGAAATTCTCCGACGCGTCTCCCAATTCCGGCAAGATGGGCGCTGCGTCCAGCTACTGCCCGGCCCAGAGCGTGGTTCCGCTGAACTACGACCCTGCAGTTTTGAAATCCACCATCAATTCCTTCCAGGCAAGCGGCTCGACAGCCGGTCATCTGGGCGTGGCATGGAGCTATTACACACTGTCACCAAAATGGGGCGGCATCTGGCCTGCAAAGGCAAAGCCGGCCAATTACAAGGCACCGAAAACCCGCAAGATCGCCATTCTGATGACCGATGGCGAATTCAACACTGCCTATACACCCGGCTGGTCTTCAGCAAACTTCGCCGAAGAGATCTGCAACCAGATGCGCAAGGACGGCATCACCATCTATTCCGTCGGCTTCCAGGCGCCAACCCAGGCCGAAAAGACCCTCACCGATTGCGCCAGCAACGCAAACAATGGCGGGAAGCTGTTCTATTCCGCATCAAATGGCGCGGAACTCAAGGCCGCCTTCGCCGACATTGCCAAGAGCATTCAGTCACTCCGGCTGTCGAGATAAGGGTAGAGACATTCTCCCCCACACCCGGAGTATCCCGGAGGCGGCCCACAACGCCTCCGGGACTTTCTGCGTTCGGGTGATGATGACGCAACGGAAGAGCCCCCGTCTTTTTGCATAGCAGCATTGTTGATATTGCACTGCACAAATCGATTTGGCCGCCCTATCTTCTGATCATTGAGGCGCGCAGATTTGTAGCGCCCACCCATCGGCCAGATTGTACTCCTCCTCCCACGATCTGGCTGTGGTTCCGGCAATCTCCTCCTCCCTTTGCCGGGACATGGTTGCGAAACCCGCCGGATCCTCCTCCCCCGGCGGGTTTCGTCTTTTCCGGCTCCCGATTGACAACACGCCCTGGTGAAGGGCCGGCATGGCTGCACCCCCCGAATACGAAACGCCGCCCGGCCTGTTTCCAGGGGGCGGCGTCGCGATTTGCATCAGTCAGCGAGGTTGTGCGG
>JAGRLM010000263.1:5357-9621 GCA_020441795.1 Nitratireductor sp. | reverse complement strand
GGCGGAAGCCGAAGCCGCAGCAATCATACCAGGTCGAATAATCAATCACCTGGGCGCCAAGGGTCTGGAGCAGACCTGTCGTCACCGCCACCCGGTTTCCGTCGAGGACCGTGTCGTCATAGATCACATCCTCAGGCACCATCTTGTAGACATGGCAGGCGGGATGAACAGTGGCGCGCACATTGGATACATCGACTGTCTGGTGCTGCTTGATGCGATCACGCATGACATGCAGCCATTCCGAATAGTGGACGATCTCCTCGGGGATCAGCAATTTGCCGTCCACGAGGCGGCCTAGCTTGCCGAGGATCTTCTTCACCTCGGCGCGCAGCTCTGCCGAATGCATCAGGAAGATGCGCATCTCCTTGTAGTTGCCAAAGGATGTGCCGCAATGAACAAGCGGATAAAAGGTTCCTTCCGGCAATCCCTGCGACTTGGCCGACACATAGGCCTGGTGGAAATTGCGCAGGAACACTGCTGCCAGCGACACCACATTGCCGATACCCGAACCGTGATAGTTCCAGGCGGTGCAGGAGGTCTGGTCGGTTTCGTCAAGATAGGTGACGCCGGTCTTGTTCATCAGCCACAGGACAGAGCTTGGATAGCCCGGGATGTTGCCGCACTGGCCACAGGACTTGTGGTGCCACAGATTGTTGGTGGGGATTTTCTTGTCCCAACCATAAAGTGTCTTGGCCATGACCGGATCATGCACATCGGAAACGCGATGGACGAGGATTTCGCCATCCTTTTCCAGTTGCCACATGGCGTCGCGAATGTCTTCCTTGCGCTCCTTGCCGGTAAGAAGCGCGCGCTTGTCGATCTTCGCCTCGACCCAGTCGGTCGCGCGCCGCGCCTCATCACGGCTCAGATTCGAGGGCTGCCATTCCGCGCCGAAACCGCCAAATGCGCCACTGCCGTTATTGTCATTGCCTCTGGCCATTTCTTCCTCCTCGAACTGGCAAGGCCGACTGCGATTGGCAATCAGTCCTCGTCGTCTTCGTCTTCCTGCTCTTCGAGCCACTCTTCCCATTCCTCGCGCTTCTCCTCCATCACGTCGGAGACAACGTCGAACAGGTTTTCATCCACTGTCTCGAGCTGGTCGAGAACGCCGGTTGCTTCCCAGATGGTGTACAGCTCGACCGAGGTCTTGAGATTGACCTCCCAGGCTGTGTCCAGCGTGTGCATGGTCGGCATCGGGATCGCCTTGCGCAAGATATTCAGCGGCGCATCGATCCGGCTGACATTTGGTCCCCAATCGGGAAAAGCTTCCTTGGTGATCATGTTCGGTGCCAGCTGGTTGCCGGTGGAAATCACTTTCAAGAGCACACGCGAGAACGGGCGGAGAACTTCCTTTGCCGATTCCATGCCATGCTTGATCGCGACCTCGCGCATGATCATCACAAGGCCTCCGGGCGAATTCTCGAACGGGCAGCGTGCCGCGCAGGTATAACACTGTGCGCAGGCCCAGATCTTTTCCTGCATGGCATCGTAAATGCCTTCAAGATTCTCGGTCCACAAAAGCTGGACAATTTCACGCGGGGAATAGTCGTAATAATGTGCGGACGGACAGGTGGCCGTGCAGATGCCGCAATTCAGGCAGCCATGTATCTCATGGTCATAGACCGAATGGCTGCGGATATCCTCGAAGACTTCCTCAAGCTTGGCCCGTGGAACCTGTGGGGTTCCCGATACCGGATCGCTTATCTGCGGATGGGCCATAACGCACTCCTCCTCGCGCTTACCCTCTGGTTTCGCGTCAGTAGGTCAGCACTTTCGCGTCGTCATTCTCCATGACCTCCTCGATGACCTTTGCTCCACCGACAATGCCTTCACATTCGGGAATGAGGTCTTCGGCAGTCATGTCGAACAGATCGAGATTGGGCGAGCAGCAATAGAACTTGACGCCCGCCTCATGCGCATCCTTGATGAAATCATAGACGGTCTTGGGCGAGCCTTCCTTGACGACCAACTTCTCGGCGACACCCTTCTTCATCAATTGTCCCGCCGTTGCTGTGCAAATTACATCGACCTCATAATCCATGGCCGCAGCCACGGTTGCCTGGAAAAACGGTGCACCCAGTTCCTCGCCGTTGCGTGGATCGGTATTGACCATGATGATGATGAGCTTGCTTGCCACGTCTCTCTCCCGTTTCAGCGGCGGTGCGGCAGCCTCCCCCAAGGCTCACCACATCGATGTTCAGAAATGATACATGCGCATTTTGGAATATGCAAACGGGAAAAATGCAAAAATTTGCATATTTCAGTCTTATGCCATCCTGGCGTCCATCAGCCCGGTATGTCTCATGGTTGCCACCATCAGGTCGTTGAGAACGGAAGCGATCTCGAATTGCATCGACCCAAGCGCGTCGAGGGTGTCCACCGTGTTGTCCGGTGTCTCGGTGAATTCCATGATCAGGTCTTCTGCCATGCCGCGCTTCATTCCCGGATGACCGGTAAAGCCAAGGCTGTTGCCATTGACGGCAAAGATCAGCGGCTTGCCCTGGCTGGAAACAGCAATTTTCACGGCATCACCTGGAAGCACCGGCGTGTCGCGCAGATATTGGGCCAGCGGGAAATATTGCGGGACCTGGTTGAAACCATCGCCCAGACCGGTACGCTCCGCCGTCGCCAATTCAAAACGCAAAGGTGCTTCATCGGCGCCACCACCCCCAGCCGACGCAAGGATGAGCGAACCAAGCCCGAAGCCCACGACCGGCAGGCCAGCCTCAAGGAAGGCCCGGGTCAGGCGCAATTCAGGTCCGAGGCTTGGCAGTATGTGGCCGCTGACAATGCCATAAGGTCCGCCGCCCAGAAGCATCAGGCCGTCATAATCCTCGACGCCGGTCGGCAATGTACCGCCCGCCGTGAAAGGCCGCTTGTAGATGAAGCGGATGTTGCGGCCTTCGAAATGATCTTCCATCAGGCCAAGATACTCGGCCTCCGTGTGCTGAACGACACAGACGGTCTTCATCCCCGATCAGTCTCCTGACGCTGCTGCCGAAGTGACGGCAGTGGCGATGTCGGCGCCGGAGATGCCGGGCATTTCGACAGAAAGTTCCTTCATCAGGCTGTCGGCGGCGCTGGCTATCGCTTCCTGCTCAAGGGCGGTTCCAGCCAGGGCGGCACAGATCCGGTCGATCCCGTCTGGCGGAAGGCAGGTGAAATCCCCGGAAATCATCAGGTTCTCGATCCTGCCATCGCGCCCCAGCAAATGTACGCGCATCATGCCGCCGGGTGCCTTGTGGGCGCTTTCGGTGAGATGCGTTCCCGCAGAAATCTTGACACCGAGGTCAACCAGCTTGCGACCCTGAAGATTGGTCCATTCCGGTGCGGCCAGATCAGCCTCGGCCTTGGCGATTGCAGCCAATTCCGCCCCACTTGGCTCGCTCATCACCGGCTCGACCTTCAACACGTCAGCGCAATGCCTGAGGAATTTCGCGATCAGATCGGCGCGATCGGGTGCTTTCGGCAGTTCCTTGGCAATGGTCGTCATGTAATCGTCCAGTGTCTGGCGCAGCTTGTCGCGGAACTTTTCGCTAGGCACTTTCAGGCATTTCGACATGGTGGCAGTATCGAAGTCGAACATGAAAGAGCCAACCATCACCGTGGCATCACCTATGCTGGCAGCACCGGTACCGCCGATCTTGCGACCATTGACATGGATGTCGTTGACCGGGCGGTAATTGGCGTTGACGCCAATCTCCTGATAGGTGCGCACGACCGGCTCAATGAACATCGGATAGAGGTTCACGGCAAATTCCGGCGCCTTCTTGCGCGGATAGATGAAATGTGTGAACAGCTGGTTCCTATCGAGATAGACCGCACCACCACCAACATGGCGGCGATAGACAGGCAGGTTGTTGGCGCGGCAGAATTCCTCGTCAACTTCCTTGGCAATCTCCTGGTGCATACCGACACAGACATATGGGTCGATTGGCGAAACCAGCGACAGGACCGGATCACTGTCCGGGGTCATTGTCTCTGCAAGGCCGTGATAGACAGCCTGGCTACGCAAGGCTGGAACCAGCCCGAAATCAATCACCCTGAGTTTCATTCGATACTCCCCTCGGCATATGCGTGCATTGTCACGCATGATTGCAGCATGCCATCGACCTGTCGATGATACACATTCCCTATTTGGAATACCTTATTGCACTTGCCGTTATCAAGAGGCAACCGCAACAAGTTGCTTACCGAAATTGCCACCCTTCAGCAGATCCAGGAATGCCTGTGGCGCAGAGGCCAGTCCCTGCGAAACGGATTC
>JAGRLM010000263.1:0-5290 GCA_020441795.1 Nitratireductor sp. | reverse complement strand
CTCGTAGTGGTCGGTAATGATGAAGCCGCGAACCGAAAGCCGCTTGACCAGGATGGAACGCCAGGCAAAGGGCAGAAGATTGGGGCCCTCGGAAGCACCCGCCCCCAGACCACCTGCATTATACCATGAGATCATGCCGCAAATCGGTATCCGGCCATGGACATTCATCAACGGAATGACAGCCTCCAGCGTCTTGCCGCCAACATTCTCGAAATAGATGTCAACGCCATCGGGACATTCAGCGGCAATCGCCTTGCGCAATGCTGACGCGTCGCCCGCCCTGTGATCGAGACAGGCGTCAAATCCCAGTTCCTCGACGGCATGGCGGCATTTCCTCTCGCCACCGGCAACGCCGACAACGCGCAGGCCCTTGATCCTGGCCAGCTGTCCGACCAGCGAGCCGACCGCGCCCGTTGCCGCCGAGACAACGATGGTTTCGCCCTTTTGCGGGCGGCCGTGGAGGTTCAGCCCCGCCCACGCGGTAATGCCGGGCATTCCCAGAACACCCAGTGCGGTGGATGGTGGAGCCTTGGCTGGATCAATCTTGCGAAGGCCCTTGCCATTGCTGATCGCATGGCTGACCCAGCCGAACCGGCTTTCGACCAGGTCCCCGACTGCAAATTTCGGATTTCTGGACTGAATGACCCGGGCAACGCAGGCACCTTCCATCACGCCGCCAATTGGTACGGGATCGGCATAGGATTTGGCATCATCCATCCGGCCGCGCATATAGGGATCGAGTGAAAGCCAGACGACCTCCAGAAGGATCTCGCCATCTGCGGGCTCGGGCAATTCGACGGTCTCGAGCCGAAAATCAGACAAAGTGGGCATTCCCCGCGGGCGGGCGGCGAGAACGATTCGTTGCGTTTCCATGGCGGGCATCCTCCGGTTCGGCCTACACTGGCGCACCGAAATCGGCAGCGCAAGCCATTGATTAACCGGACCTTGCCGCCCTCTTCATGAATTTTTAAAGAAATAATCGTTGCCTTAACCGGTCGTTAACCCTCGTGGCGCATCGTTTACGCTAGGTCAATCCGGGTAAGAACCATGAACACGATATCAGCAAACACCCTAAACGAGCCGCAAAGCCCGATCAGTGAAAAGGAATTGCTGGCATTCAACAAGCTTCCCTTCGAGGCAGTTGAGCGAATTGCCGCGCAACTTCCATCAGGTCAGCGATGGCAAACAGCGGCGTTCTGCTATGGCAAGAGCCATCTGCACACCCTCGGACTTGCCTTCGCAGCGACATGTTCTGCAGCGGAGCTGTTTTCAGCATTCGGGCGCAATGCGCGCATTGTCGAAGCGCAGGCGAAAGCCGCAAGCAATGCCAATTCGAGGCTTGGCGGCAAAGCCAGAAACAACGGCCCGACACTGGCCGCAACGGGCATTGGTGCGATCGGGCTCAGGCAGTAGACTAATGCGGGGGCGGATCAGGGGGCAATATGGCGCGTCGCTGGCGCTGGTCGCGGTATTGGGTCTGCAGGGCTGCCTGTCGCAAGGTGTAGGCAACTTCTTCGGAACGAATGGCGTTGATACCATGACAACGGGATCAATTACCTCGCAGGCGACGCCGCTGGCCGCGCCATCGCATTCCGGCGGCATGGTTCCGCAAATCAGCATTGATCCCGGCATTACCAATTCGAAACAGATGTATGCTGCCGTGACAGACAACGGCATTTCGCTGCCCGAGGTTCCCTACAAGGAAATGGACCAGCGCTTCGTGCGCCGGATCGTACCGAACATTACCGGCGAAGCTCCCGGCACCATCGTGGTCGATACCCGAAACCGCTATCTCTACCTCGTACAGGAAGGCAATGAGGCCATCCGCTACGGCGTTGGCGTGGGCAAGGAAGGTTTTGCCTGGCAGGGTCGCGCCGTGATCCAGTACAAGAAGGAATGGCCTGTCTGGACACCGCCAGCCGAAATGGTTGCCCGCAAGCCAGAATTGCAGAAATATGCCAATGGCATGGAACCCGGTGCCATGAACCCGCTTGGCGCTCGCGCCATGTATATCTTCAAGGATGGCCGCGACACGCTGTTTCGCATCCATGGCTCGCCGGAATGGAAGTCCATCGGCACCCAGGCTTCGTCAGGCTGCATACGTCTGATCAATCAGGATGTCATCGATCTTTACAACCGGGTCCGTCCCGGCTCTCCCATCGTGGTCCTGTAACGCGCGCTGTCAGAGCCCGCCCATGCGGCGCAAGGCGTCGACAATCTCCCCAACCCCTTCGCCTCTCCGCAAGTCGGTGAACAGAAGCGGTCGGCCCGCACGTGCCTTTTGCGCGTCGTCCCGCATGCGATCAAGATCAACACCGACATGCGGCGCAAGGTCCACCTTGTTGATGATCAAAAGGTCCGAACGGGTTATTGCCGGGCCACCTTTCCGGGGAATGTCGCCGCCCTGGCAAACCGAAATCACATAGAGCGAAAGATCAGCCAGATCGGGCGAGAAGGTTGCTGCGAGATTATCGCCGCCAGATTCGATGAAAATCACATCGAGCCCTGGATGACGGCTGTTCAGTTCATCAATCGCGCGAAGGTTTATGGAGGCGTCCTCGCGAATGGCAGTATGCGGGCAGCCGCCCGTCTCCACGCCAATGATGCGGTCTGACGCCAGTGCCTGCATGGTCACCAGTGCATCGGCATCCTCGCGGGTATAGATGTCGTTGGTAACGACAGCGACGGACCAGTGGTCGCGCATCGCCTTGCACAGTTTCTCGGTCAGCGTGGTCTTGCCGGAACCGACCGGTCCGCCAATACCAACACGAAGGGGGCCATTGCCATGCGTCATGACAGGAACAATCTCGGTTGCAGGATTTCGTGTTTCATGCAGGCAATTTCCGCCATGATGGCAGCGCTGCCCAAATCATCGAGGCTCGAATTTGCCGCCTTTTGCGCAATATCTGCAAGAACTGGTTCAAGCCGTGCCAGGATGCGCGCTGCGCCCTGCTGGCCGACAACGCTGAGACGGATGGCGCATTGCAACTGGTTCGAGACAAAGGTGTTGAGCCAGGCAACAAGCGCGGTTTCGGGGTCAATTGCCGATTTGCCACAGGCAAGCCCGACTGCAACGGGCAATGGCAGGTCTGCAGGAAGTGCATCGTCAAACCAGAAGCCGACTGCCTCACGGAAGGATTTGCCCTGCGCCACGGCCTCGTGATGGCGCTCGGCGGAGCCTGAAAGCGCCAGGGCCAGCCCTGCAATTTCCGCGATTGCGGCAGGTGAAGATGTTTGCCTGAGTGTCGCTACCAGCAAGACTGCGTCATTCCAGGCAGAGCCGTGGCGGACAAGTATCTCTAGCCAATTCGAAAGCGAATCCTCATCGCGGACCAGCGCCGAGGTGACCGCCTGCTCCAACCCGGCAGAATAGGCAAAACCGCCGGTCGGAAAAACCGGCGAAAGCCACGCCATCAGGCGCAATAGTTGCGACGAACTGCTCATTGGTCACCCATGCGTCTTTGCCATTCCTGCACGGCGTCGCCGAGTGTCGATCCGGAATTGGCCTTCAGCCAGGCCATGAAGGATCGGTCAAGGCGGAAGTCCTGCCCCAGACGTGATACAAAATATCGACGCACATTCTGCGTGTTTCGATAGCTTGCATCGATAACCGTATGATCGTTCAGTGGCGAGTAATGCCAGTCGAAGGGACGTGGATCAGCCATTGCGTCAATGCCCATGGTGATGGTGGTGCCCCCCGTCATAGGCACCGCCCTCGGGATCAAACGCCTCATCGACATCCATGACGGCAGCCCCCAGCCCTACAAGCATATCGCGGATCACATGGTCGCGCCGGATCAGGACACGCATCGGCTCGATTTGTGCTGCAAGGTGACGGTTGCCGATCTGCCAGCACAGCGCCAGCAGGTGACGGGTGTCGCGGCCACGAACTTCCATCAACGGTTCCGGCCTTGCCACGACGGCAATGATGCGGCCGTCATCCAGCAGCAGGCCGTCGCCATGGCGCAACAGTTGCGCATGCGGCAGATCGAGCAGGAACATTATGCCCTCGTCAGAGGTCAGTGCCATGCGACGACGATGGCGCGCATCATAGTCGAGCGTGACCTGGCCATCGGCCTGGTGATAGTGACGGGTGATGGTGTTGCAAGTCGTCATGGATGAAGCCAACACAATTCCTGAAGGAAAGGAAAGCCCAAGATTTGGGCAGACCACCTTGGTGGTTGCCAACTAACGGCTTTTTCCAATCTGCTTGAATGCCAGCCAAAGCCAGGCAAAGAGCGCCAGAAGCGCATAAAACCATTTTGCCAGGGTCACGAGATGGGTCTGCTTGACCAGCGCGGGATCAATCTTCGCAGGATTTTCCAGCATGGTGGCGATATTCGCATTTTCCCACAGGTCACAAACCAGATAGACCACCGCTACCAGGATCAGTGCGGCGCGGACACCGGAATTCTTGCCCGGCAACCAGCGGCCATAGCCCAGCACCAAAGCCAGGCAGAATGCGATGGGAAAAAGCGTGTCGAGCGGCCTAACGCGCGTCAGATAAAACTGGCGGCCAGTCTCACCGAGCGCTTCGACATAGGCCATTGCGTCCTCGGCGCTGTAGGCGGAAATGCGAATGTCAAATACGGGAAGCCCGCCAGAGCGGTGATACAGCACCGGCGCAACCCAGAAAATCAATAGCGCATAACTGGCCATGGCAATTGCCACAGCCAGCCAGAACCCGCGTTTCATACCCGATCACCCCACGTGAACAACGGTTGTATTAGTCCATTGATTCAATTGTTTAGCACAGGGGATTCGGGTCCGCATCCGGAATCTCCTTAACAGGTTAACGATTGTGAGGATTGCGCATATGGCAGAGGGTTTTGGGTTGTAACCTTCATGCCCTACAGAACGGTCACCGTTCCATTTTCGATGACCTCGATCTTGCGACCGGAAATGTATTTTCCACCGGCATCGCGCCAGGCGACGAGATGCGGCGTCTCGAAATGCAGATCAAGGTCTGCCCTGCTTTTCCAGCGCTCGACGAAAACCAGCCGGGTTTCGTCCTCGATGCTTGAAAACAATTCGTAGGAAATGCAGCCCGGTTCCTTGCGCGTTGCCTCTATGCAGGGCGCAACAGCGGCACGAACCGCGTCAAGGGAACCGGGTTTGATCGTAAGCTCGGCAATAAGGTAAAGCATCAACAGTCCTCAAAACAGGAAATAGCGTTGCGCCATGGGCAGCACATCCGCCGGTTCGCAAGTCAGCAATACACCATCGGCGCGTACTTCATAGGTTTCGGGATCAACCTCAACCTTGGGCGTGGCATTGTTGAGCACCATCG
>JAGRLM010000262.1 GCA_020441795.1 Nitratireductor sp. | reverse complement strand
CGCCGGTGATCTTCGACTGCCGGGTCGCCAATCTCGCCAACTGTTTCCCGATGATCCCGTCAGGCAAGGCGCACAACGAGATGCTGTTGCCGGACGAGGCCACCGATGAAGCCGTCGGCAAGGCAATCGATGAAAAAGGCAAGGCGCTGGTGTGAACCGGACAGGACAGGAAACAAACCAATGAACGCACAAAAGACTGCCACCGGCTCGGCCTATTTCATCGTCAAGGAAACCGAAAAGCCGCGCACGCATGTGCTTTCGGTGATCGTCAACAACGAACCGGGCGTGCTGGCCCGGGTCATCGGCCTGTTTTCGGGCCGTGGCTACAACATCGAGAGCCTTACGGTCTCAGAGACCAGCCATGAAAAGCACTTGTCGCGCATTACCATCGTCTCGTCCGGCACGGCGCATGTGCTGGAGCAGATCAAGAAGCTGCTGGAGCGGTCGATCTCGGTGCACAAGGTGGTCGACCTGACGCTGCTTGCCGATGAGAAGGGCTATGACAAGCCGCTTGAGCGTGAACTCGCGCTCGTAAAGGTGGCGGGCAAGGGCGAAAACCGGGTTGAAGCCATGCGGCTTGCCGATGCCTTCCGGGCGCAGGTGATTGATGCTTCGACCGAGCATTTCACCTTCGAGATTACCGGCCGGATTTCGAAGATCGAGCAGTTCATTGCGATCATGGAGCCGCTGGGGCTGGTGGAAGTGTGCCGCACCGGTGTGGCCGCGATGAGCAGGGGCAAAGCCGGGATGTAGCCCGACGCCAGGAGGCGTTCGCCATGGGAGACCAGTTTCGACTTCAGTTACGGGAGAGCCTATGGGCTCCGCCGGCGCTTGCGGCACTGATATCGATTGCCATTGCGTCTCTGGCATATTGGACTGGCGGGCTGCTCGAGAATGTTTCGTCGGTATCGATCAGTGAAGATTCACTGGTATCGCTCCTGGGCATCTTCGCCTCCAGCATGCTTACAGTCTCGACCTTCGCCGTGTCTGCCATTGTCTCCGCAGCATCCGCGATTGCCAATACAGCGACGCCACGGGCGTCACGCCTCATTCTGTCCGATGGCCGCTCGCAATTCGTCCTGTCAGCGTTTGTTGCGGCTTTCATCTATTCGATTGTTTCGATTCTGGCGATCAAGGCCCTGCGCTATGGCGAGGGTGGCCGATTCCTTCTGTTCATGGGGCTGATCGGCATTGTTGGTGTGGTGCTGGTTTCGTTCATTCAGTGGATCGACAGCGTGCTCAAGCTCGGCAGGCAGCAAACCATCATCGACAAGCTTGCTGCATTTGCCATCAATTCGGCAGCAAACACCTATTCGGGTTCGCTGGGTGGAACACACTGGGATGGCAAATTGCCAAAAGGGGCTTTGGCGATTTTCCCGAACGACTTCGGCTACATCACGGCAATCGAGATGAAGGCGTTGCAGAATCTTGCGGAAGAACTAGACGGCAAGATCATCTTGCCGGTCAGAACCGGTGATTTTGGTGACCCTGGCTATCCGATTGCCTGGTTCTGCGGCGACAACAAACCCGATGATGACCAGGCAAGGGCAATTGCTGACAAGATCAAGCTCTATCGCAGCCGCAACGAGGACAATGATCTGCGGTTCAACATCATCAATCTCTCGGAAGTTGCTGACCGGGCGCTTTCGCCCTCAATAAATGATCCGGGTACTGCCATCATTGTTCTTGATGTCATGCGCTCGGTCCTGCATCGCTGGTCGGACAATCGACGGAGTGCCGATGAAGGTGAGGCGGAGCATGACCGGATTGCAGTTGTGCCGCTTGCGGCAAGCGAACTTGCAGATGATGCATTTGCCGCCATTGCCCGCGACGGGGCAGGGTTCGTTGAAGTCGGTGCGCGGCTGCAAAACACTCTCGCTTCGCTGGCGCTCATTGGTGATGATGTCCTGTGCAGGGAAGCATTGAAGATTTCGGACGAAGCACTGGATCTCGCGCTCGGTGCGCTCAAGCTGAAAAGCCAGCAGGACCATGTCCGGCGCCTTGCCAAGCGGGTGAGAGACAACGCCAGGAAAGCGTCCTGACCAGGACCGTCAGCCCTTGCCATCTTCCCGGATCGAAGTGCCAATTACCGCGATGATGGAGCCGGTAAAGCAGACGCCCAGTCCTGCAAGGGTCATGGCGGAATAGGTGACGCGGCCTTCCGCAAGCTGGAAGATGAAAACGAAGACCGGGCTCGTGGCGGCAAATGCTGCGATTGTTGCCGGACTGACCAGGGCAACTGCCTTTTGGACAGCAAAGACGGGCAGGGCCATCAGGCCAATTCCAAGGGCGACAGCACCAATCATTGTAACCAGCGCGATGTCGCCTGCTTTGGCGTCCAGCCCCAATTGCCAGCCCGCCAGCGTGAGAATGAGGTAAATGCCGAAACGGGTGGCAAATTGTGTTGCCGGTTCCACGCCTGCCTTGTGCAACCGGTTCGAGAAAACCAGCATGACGGCAATTGAAATGCCTGCGCCAGTTGCCAGCAGCAGCCCGATAGTGGCTGCGCCAATGCCTCCCCTGACAAAACCTGACTGGCCGGCAAGGGTTATGCCTGAAAGGACCATGAGGCCTGCCAGCAGAACAAGATTGCCAAGGGTTTCTGCCCGGTTTGCCGGGTTGGTACGCTCGCTGCGAACCGCGATTTCTCGCGCCAGCATTGCGAGCGGAATTGATCCTGTAAACAGTGCAAACGCGATTGCCGGTTCTATGCGCTGGACAGACAACAGGAACATCGCCCAGCCAAGGGCGAAGCTGACATTGAGGCCCAGCAATTGGCGCGGATTGGCGAAAGCAAGGCGAAGCTGACCCGGGCTTGCCCACGAAATCCAGATCAATGCCACGGCCGAGGTAATCGCAAAGACCAGAAAGCCGACCTGAAACGAATCCAAGAACTGAAGCCAGTTGCCGAAGACAACGGCTTGCGCTGCATCGAGCACTGCGAAACTCAGCGCCCAGGCCAGGCCTTGCAGGGCAGGGCGCATGATTGGCTGCCTCATGATCATGGAAACTTCATAGCATGGCGACCGCCCGAGGCAATTGTGAAGCAGTTGACAGCCATTCAAAAACAGGTCAGCAATGCTGACCCAAACTGGAATATCCCAATGTCGTTCAACATCTTTCTGGCGCTTGCCGCGTTCTGTCTTGTTTCATCCATCACGCCTGGACCGAACAATTTGATGCTGCTCGCATCCGGCGTCAATCACGGCTTTGGCAAGACAATTCCGCACATGCTTGGCATTACCGGCGGTTTTGCATTTCTGCTGGCTTGTGTCGGTTTGGGTCTTGCGCAGGTGTTCGAGCGAGCGCCAACCGTTTTCCTGGTGCTGAAATTCGCAGGCTGCGCCTATCTGCTGTATCTCGCGTGGAAAATTGCCAATTCCGGCGCACCGGATGCAGGCGATGCCGTCACGCGCCCGATGACCTTTCTTGAGGCAGCCGCGTTTCAATGGGTCAATCCGAAGGCCTGGGTAATGGCTGTTTCGGCAATGACGGTCTATACGAGCCATGGCGACTTCACGAAGAGCGTGCTGATTGTTGTTGCGGTGTTCACGACCGTCAACCTGCCATCCATCGCGGTTTGGTGCGGCATGGGTGTCGGCCTGAAGCGCTTCCTCGCCGATCCACTCCGGCTCAAATATTTCAACTGGTCCATGGCAGCGCTGCTTGTTGCTTCCTTGTGGCCGATGCTGGTATCCAGTCATTGAGGCGTGAAAATTAACAAACGTGGTTAACCGCGCGTTAAGTGCCGACGGGCAGAATGGGGCAACTCATTTCTGCCGGGGGCATCATGCGGATATTTGTAATCATTGCTGCGTTGTTACTTGCTGCTTGCGCGACCAAGCCGACAGGCGAAAGCTTTACCTACAAGGGCGTTCATGTCGCTGGCGGCGTCATGATTGACGAGGACGGGCAGTTTCAGTCCACGGCCACCGTCTGGAGGGCGGCGGATATCGATCTGGCCCGCGAAGCTGCAATCATTCGTCTAGCGAAGGCAGCCAATGATGCAGGGTATTCGCATGTGATTGTCGCATCGATTGATACCACCAGCGGCCTTGGCAGCCAGGTGGCAATCCGGGGCGAGGTCTTCCGCGATGGTTCGAACGATGTTGGCTGGCCGCTGTTCGAACTGGAAGAGGCGATCGCAAACCCGGGTAGGACAAAGGCTGATCTCGCGCCCAAACCCTTGCCGGTGAGAAAACCGTTTCGTGCCGTCGCGCCAGTAGAGACACCCCAAAAAGCCCCGGCCGCACCGCTCGCGGAACCGGTCGTGATCGAGGCCCCGGATTTCATCAGTGCAGTGCCGACACGTCGTCCGGTAGGATAGTTGTCGCCAATTCCATTCCTGCTGCTTTCGAATCGTGCCAATAGGGGGCATGGATTTCTCGCGTGAACAAGAACAGGCGCTGGTTGCCGCCAATCGCTGGCTGAAAGCCGGGGACCGTCAGGTCTTTCGGCTTTTTGGCTATGCCGGGACCGGCAAGACAACGCTTGCCCGCCATCTTGCAGAAGGTGTTGATGGTGATGTGCTGTTTGCCGCCTTTACCGGCAAGGCGGCGCAGGTCTTGCGCTCGCGCGGCGCCAAGGGTGCCTCAACCATTCATTCTCTGATCTATCGGCCCAAGGGCGAGGAGCTCGTCGAAGATGAGGAAAAAGGCACGACGAGCATCACGCCGACATTTTCCCTCAACCGGCAAAGTGCCTTGTCCAAGGCGGCGCTGATCATCATTGATGAATGTTCGATGGTGGATGAGGCGCTGGGGCGAGACCTGCTTTCGTTCGGGACGCCGGTTCTCGTGCTGGGTGATCCAGGACAATTGCCGCCGGTTTCGGGTGGTGGTTTTTTCACCGAGCATGAACCCGATATCCTGCTCGAAGAGGTTCACCGCCAGGCCAGGGACAACCCGATCATCGATCTCGCGCAGATGGTGCGCGAGGGGCGCGAGCTGATGTATGGCGACTATGGAAAGACGGCACGCGTCATCGGCAAGGGCGATGTCAACAGCGAACTGGTGCTGGATGCCGACCAGGTGCTGGTTGGGACCAACAAGACCCGTCGGCGCTACAATGAGCGGCTGCGCCAGTTGAAGGGATTTGACGGGCCTTATCCGGCGGCAAATGACAAGCTGGTCTGCCTGCGCAACGATACCGCCAAGGGGTTGCTCAATGGCTCGTTATGGCAGGTGGTCAGCGCACCTCGCACGGTGAAGCCTGCGATGAACCTGATGATCCGATCGGAAGATGACGGGATAGAAAGGGTCAATGCCAAGATCAAACTGCTCAAGGCAGCCTTCGAGGATGGCGGAGAGGAAATCCCCTGGCAAACCAAGCGCCGCCATGATGATTTCGATTATGGCTACGCGCTCACGGTCCACAAGGCGCAGGGCTCACAGTGGAACGATGTTGTCCTGTTCGACGAGGGGTGGGCCTTCAGGGAGCACCGCACACGCTGGCTTTACACCGCGATTACAAGGGCAGCGGAGACCCTGACCGTGGTCAGGTAGCGACAATCCCCGCCCGGATCGTGCGAATGCCGGCGAAACAGTCATATACCGAACATTAACCATGCGGTGTCACCCTCCGTCCGGCTTCGCAGGGACAGGATCTGGGGATTGGATCGGCAATGGGTGGAAATCGTCTTTCCGTGACAGCGGTCATGGT
>JAGRLM010000261.1 GCA_020441795.1 Nitratireductor sp. | reverse complement strand
CGGCGGCTCCACATGGTGCGCTTCACGCGAGCGCGGCCCTGTACGGTCTTCAATGCCTTTTCGATGGTTTCCGGTTCGGCAAGCTTGCGCATGCCAGCAGAGGTGATCTTGGATACCGGAACGCGCAGCGTAAGCTTGTCCTGTTCGAAGCTGACAACAAACAGTTCAAGGGTATGTCCTGCAATATCCTGCTCTTCGATGGCGGTGATCTGGCCGACACCGTGAGCGGGATAAACAATATATTCGCCAGTCTTGAAACCATGGCGCTGCGTTGTCTTCTTGGCCGTTGCCATTCTACGCTTACTCCCTGTTTGCCCGGCTGATCCGGGAATTTTTCGGCACAGCCGCATTTGGCGCGCCGAATATCCCATCCGCCAAACAGTTGAATGGCGAAGGGAAATGAATGATCCAGTTTCAGAACCCGTCGCGGTGTTTCACATCCCGTGACTGCAGCGCAGTGCAGCACAAAGCGGCACCAATAGTGCCGGGATGCAAGTTGGCCGTGAAGGGAGGACGCTTATCCTTTGGTGTGGCCCGGTCGACCATGCGACGGGCAGAATTCCACTGTTAGGACACCTATATACCATTTTTATGCAAAAATCAATTTCTTCCCGCATGTGCTAACAGCGGCCATGGTGACACCGTTAACGCCAAGCCGCAACGACTTGCTCACAACGACTTGCTCACAACGACTTGCTCAACACGACTGGCATTCTCTGCTGCCGGTCAAACCCGTTCGGGGTTCCGGCAGGAATGGGTTCCCTTCAGCTATCAGCTGTCACCTTCACCAGGCTTGGGTGAGAAGTATTTCTCGAACTTGCCTTCCATGCCATCGAATTCCTCGGCGTCTGCAGGGGCATCCTTCTTGCGGGTGATGTTCGGCCATTTGGCGGCATATTCGGCGTTGAGTTCCAGCCATTTCTCAAGGCCCGGCTCGGTGTCGGGCTTGATAGCCTCGGCCGGGCATTCCGGTTCGCATACGCCGCAATCAATGCATTCCACCGGATCGATGACCAGCATGTTTTCGCCCTCGTAAAAACAGTCGACGGGGCAAACCTCAACGCAATCCATGTATTTGCACTTGATGCAATTGTCGGTGACGATATAGGTCATTTACAGGCTCCGGCATTCGGAAAAAAAACGAAATTGGCGGTCAGTGGGTACAGCTTTTACGATGAGCCTTCAAGATTGTTTTGTGCTTGAATCCAATATGCGTGACAATCCGTTTCGTGAATCTGCCGGTAATCAAAACAGCTTTCCCGACAATCGACGCAAAGCCCGCCTGTCCTGAGCACCGGGACGATGTGACGGTGCCGGCATCGGATTTTCGGTCTCCTGAGCGGGTGCGCGGGCGGGCGTCAGATCGCGATATAGCAGTTTCGCTTCCTCGTAAGGTCGTCTGGATTGGCCAATTGCCAGGATTTCGCGGATGATCACGTCACGCTCCAGCGAAATTGTAAGAACGTCACCGATACTCACCATATGGCTCGCGCTCGTCATTTTCTCCCGGTTGATGCGCACCTTTCCCGAAGCAACCAGCTTCTGGGCCAGGGTGCGTGACTTGACGATCCTGGCATGCCAGAGCCATTGGTCGATGCGGATGGAATTCGCACCGACGCCGGGTTCAGTCATTGCGCCCTTCGAGGCTGGCCTTCAACTGGGCAAGTTTGGCAAAGGGCGAATCAGGGTCAAGCGGACGCTCGGGACGTGCTGCGCGTTGTGGCTTGGCATTGGCGGTTGAGTTTTCTGGCCGCTTCTCGTGCCGTTGCTTGCCACCCTGCTTGTGCCTCTGGCCACGCTTGCTGGCCTGTTCGCCATCCTTTGCAAGGGCTTCCCTGGCATTGCCGTCGCCATTGCGGTTACGCTGATTGCGCCCGCGCTCTCCCGCGCCCTGACCATCCCGGCGCTCACGCTGATTACCGGTCCTGCCGGATCGCCATATCGTCAGTGTTTTCAGTTCCGGGGTTGCATCACCCTCTTTCGGCGCATCTTCATCCGGGGCGGCAGCTGGCGCAGTTTCTGCTTCCAGTGGTGCTTCTTGTATTACAACTTCCGTGGCGGGATCGGTCGCAGGCTGAGGTGTTGCTGTCTCGCGCCTTGGCAGTCGCGCCAGGACATCAGCTTCGGGAAGAACCTCGCCGCGATAGCCCAGTCCTTTGAGGACAAGCTCCATATCCTGGTGTGTTGCGCCCAGGATCGAAAGCATTGCCGGTGTGACGATGAAACTGCGGCCATCGACTGCGCCGTCTGGTGCTACTGCATCCGATTGCGGCTTCCAGGACAGGGCAGGACGAATGAAATCCGCCAGTCTCTCCAGAATGTCGATACGAACCGCTTTTTCGCCCAGGACACGAAAACCGCAAAGCTTGTAGACGTCGTGCGAGATTTCGGGATTGACGGGGAAGGAAGTGCGACCGGCAGCCGACATTTGCGGAACCTCGGAAAGGCCGGCAATCTCGGTGTCTGCCTGCTTGATACCCCAAAGCAGGCAAATCAGCGCTGCAGGTGCGGGTTTCAGCAAGGCCGGCACGAAAATATGGTAGGCGCCGAAACGTACACCGTGACGACGCAAGGCTGCACGCATGTCCTGGTCGAGCGACTGGATTTCAGAATGGATTTCCCTGCGGTCGATGATTCCGAGGTTTTCCACGAGGCGGAAAGCCACACCTCGCGCCAGACCGGGCAGTGTCTGGTCTGCAGACATTTCGACAAGCGGCTTCAGCAGTGTGGCAATGTGATGGGTCAACCAGCGCTCGAGACGGTGCTGCACCGTATCCCTTGTCGTGCCCGTCAATTGTTCGTCAGCCAGAAGCACGACGCGTGGCCTGAGCGCATCGGTGGTTCCGGTAACCTTGGCCACCGGGTCGCCAAGCCATCTCAAGGCGCCGTCTGATGCCAGCACAATGTCAGAATTGGGAGCTGCATTCAGCCTGGCCGCGCGGCGCTCTATTTCGGTTGCCAGAGCCTTCGCGGCGGCACCGGCGGCAGCCTTTGCGTCCGGGCCGGTCGCTGTAGCGTCCGGCGTAAAGCGGAACCCTGCCAGTTGACCGACATGGTGACCCTCTACCGATACATCGCCGGTATCGCTGATTTCTGCTTCAAGCATTGCATTTTCCCTGAGCCGTTTCATCAGGACACTCGTCCTGCGGTCAATAAAGCGTTTTGTGAGGCTTTCATGCAAAGCATCCGAAAGCCTGTTCTCGATTTCCCTGGTTAGTTCCTGCCAGTGTACAGGGTCTTTCATCCATTGCGCACGGTGCGACAAATAAGTCCAAGTGCGAATGTGTGCAATACGTGCTGACAGCGCATCCATGTCTCCATCAGTACGATCTGTCAGTTTTACCTGCCTTGCGAACCAGTCTTCGTCGATTTTCCCGTCCCGAGCCATGTCCAGAAACACGGATCGCAGCAATTCTGCATGTTCTCCAGGCGAAATGCGTCGGTAATCGGGTATCTGGCAAACTTCCCACAATGTGCGGATCATGTCGGGTGAGGTGCAGTTTTGCAGCACTTCTTCCATGCGGGTCAGGTTTTCCAGTGCAACCAGATCCGCGGAAGGAGGGGATTTCATCAGCATTCTGCTCGAAGAGGCAGCCTCCAGCGTTTCGCGCAGGCTTTCCAGCGTATCAAAGGCAAGGTCACGATTACGCCAGACCAGAACCTTTACCGGGTCAAATTCATGGGTTTCGAGGCGCTCCACCAACTCGTCCTCGAAGGGGCGAACCTGACCCGTGACGCCAAAGGTTCCGTTTCGGATATGGCGTCCTGCGCGTCCGGCAATCTGGCCCATTTCGGCTGGTGTCAGGCGGCGATGGCTGTAGCCGTCGAACTTGCGTTCCTGGGCGAAGGCGACATGGTCGAGATCGAGGTTGAGACCCATGCCAATGGCATCGGTGGCAACGAGAAAGTCGACGTCGCCGGACTGGTAGAGTTCGACCTGGGCATTGCGGGTGCGTGGTGACAGTGAACCCAGAACCACGGCTGCCCCACCGCGCTGGCGGCGAATGAGTTCGGCAATCGCATAGACCTCATCCGCAGAGAAGGCGACAATTGCGCTGCGTGCGGGCAGTCGGGTGATCTTCTTTTGCCCGGCCCATACCAGCATCGACATTCGCGGCCGGGTGATGATGGAAATCCCCGGCAGCAGATCCTGCAACAAACGGGCGACGGTCGCTGCTCCCAGCAACATTGTCTCGTGCCGGCCGCGCAAATTCAGAATGCGATCTGTAAAGACATGGCCGCGCTCGAGATCGGCGGCGAGCTGTACTTCGTCGATTGCAACGAAATCCGCGCGCGTTTCGTCCGGCATGGCCTCGACAGTGCAGACCTGGTATCGGGCCTTGCCGGTATTGTTGATCTTTTCCTCGCCGGTGATCAGGGCGACATTCCCAGCGCCTACCCGTGCGGCCACGCGTTCATAGACCTCGCGTGCGAGCAAGCGCAGCGGCAGGCCGATCAATCCGGTTTCGTGGGCGACCATCCGATCAATGGCAAGATGGGTCTTGCCGGTATTCGTGGGACCCAGAACAGCAAGAACACCGCGTCCGCTTGCCTGCGGGTTGATAGCCAGGCTCGATGTCATGGGGTTCTGGGTTTCCGGATTGTTCTGGACGGGCCGGGTTCAAGCCTTGCGCGCAGCCCCGGTGGCATGTGAATCTTCAAGATGTCGCAGTACCATCATGACGATGAATGACATCAAATGATACGGAAGTCAGGCTCGACGCCAGCTTCTCCTGTCTACTTAACGTCAAATGATGGCAGTTTCCAGTGCCTGAAACACATGCGCACAGGGATGGGCAATGTCACTGCGCAGTGGATTCGAATTTCTCAGGTAGCGCGGTGACCTGACCGAGCCAGGTGGGAACTTCGACACGAATAACGGTGAATACCGGCTTTTTCGCAATGGGAGCGAGCCAGAGCTCCATGCCCTCGTTTTTCGTCATGTATTCGATGTTTTTCTGGCCGCGTTTGTGGCCGGCAAGGGGGACATATTTCAATTTGCAAACATAGGCATAACCGCCATAGCCCTTGGTCTTGATGATTTGGGTTCGCTTGTAGCTCAGCACCATGTCGTATCGGGCATCGCCATCGTAGATTTTCATTGTCCGGTTGCATACAGCCCTGCCATTGTTGGCGTTCTGATCGCTAACCGGGATTACAAGACTGCTCGCAGGGTCAATTACCGATTTCAACAAGTCGGAAGTGACGGGGACCCATTTGGGGCCGCTCTTGTCCCTCGGCTTGCTTGTTTCAAGCTTTACCTCGTCGACATCACCATTCGAGAATGTCATGTCGAGTTTCGACTTCTCATCCTTTCCGGTATAATTGACCTTGTTCATCGAAGCCAGGACAAGACCCGGCTTGGCTTGACCTTCACTAAGGGCTTGGCCTTTTCCTGGAGCAAACATGTCTACGATCCCGGCTGTCTTGCCGCTGGCCTCGACCTTGTAGCTTTCACCATCAATAAAGATATCAAACTGTGCCTTGCCGACCGGGATGCCGGAGAACCGCACCGACAATACCGTGCTTTGCTTCAATATTTCCGCAGTGGCATGACTGGTCTGGCCGAGTAGTGCCAAAAATGCCGACATTGCTGCAGCCCTCGAGAGAAATTTTGCCATGGTTCGGTATCCTCCTTGATTTCAACAAATACGGTTCACCAGGCCCACGACACCGTTGAATTCAACAAAAGTCTGGCGGCACATAGCGACATAATTTAGTTCATCCGCATGAATGGAAGCTGAACCCGAAACAATCGAAGCGCAAATGGGCGCAAGGCCGCTTCAGCTTTGCAAGAGCTTTTGCTTGACGCGGGAACGCCCTGTCACTATAGACAACCGACTTTTCCCGCAGGTTTCGACCGAAAAGGGTCTTGTGCCGGTCTGGTGCCGTGCCGCAACCCCTTCGCTGTATTGGCGACGTCGCCGTCATACCTGCGAAATGTAACCGGAATTGAGGTATATATCATGTCCAGGCGTTGCGAACTGACCGGCAAGGCAGTCATGTACGGAAACAATGTCAGCCACGCGAACNNACAACGTGAGCCACGCGAACAACAAGACGCGTCGCCGCTTTCTTCCAAATCTCGTCAATGTGACGCTGATGAGCGATGCGCTCAACCAGCGTGTGCGCATGCGTATCAGTGCCAATGCGCTGCGTTCGGTCGAACATCGTGGCGGCCTTGATGCCTTTCTGGCAGCATCGCGTGACGGTGAATTGTCGCCGCGCGCTCTGCTGCTCAAGCGTCAGATCGCCAAGAAGGTCGCTGCCGCTGCAGCCTGACCCGTGTCTGTATGCCATGAATTTCGCCAGGACGCCTGAAAGGGCGTCCTTTGTGCTGGTGCCATCACCCAGGGTAAAAAAATGGA
>JAGRLM010000260.1:5721-9317 GCA_020441795.1 Nitratireductor sp. | reverse complement strand
GGTTCGAGGGCAATTTCGAGGACTATGAGCAGGACAAGATCAGACGCCTTGGCGCCGACAGTGTGAACCCGAAACGGGTGACGTATAAAAGGCTGACGCGGTG
This sequence comes from Nitratireductor sp., assembly GCA_020441795.1. Taxonomy (GTDB): domain Bacteria; phylum Pseudomonadota; class Alphaproteobacteria; order Rhizobiales; family Rhizobiaceae; genus BOKV01. The sequence goes on along the minus strand of JAGRLM010000260.1, from coordinate 9,214 downwards.
ATCAACGATCATCCAGATAAAGTTGTTCGGTCATCGCAAACACGAAAATCGGGCAGCCGCCTGCTCCGCCACCAAGAATGCGTGGCTCCAGTTTGTCAAAGTGAGTTGTTGAGGCGCCGTAGGTGCCGTGCGCTTTATCTAGCATTTTATGATTGGTCCTCAGCCATTGCATGAGGCCCGTTGAGCGCGTGACCACAACACCAACGTCGACAACACGGAGATCGTACAGTAAGCGGAAATTGTTGAGGTCTCGGTCATAGAATGGGTCCTTGTTATTCCATTCCAGTTCCATCGCTACGCGGTTACGATAGCAATCAATGTCATGAGTCGGCGATTCCTCTGTAGTCCCATCGACTGAAATTGCTGTGACGAATTTCTTTTCGATCCAACCACGCGCATAAAACTCGCCATCAAGTGCACCAGCCGTCTCAGTCTTGTTGCCGCCCTTTGCCGCTAACTGGGAATGGAAAAGCCGGAAAGCTGAAAGCACTTCAACAATGTCGCGCCATTCGACCGGAAAGGCATGTTCAAGTAGCGCCTGTGCATTACGCCAATTGTAGCAGTTCCATCCGGGGATGAGACTGTCATCACAAATAAGACTCACTCAGCTGCCTCCGCCGACGAATTGTAAGCATATGTTTTCCATGTAGGTTTGTAGTCTTCGTCGGCCTGGTTCCCCCAATAGGTCCATCCGGGGCGGGTGCCGCGCGCGAACAGCTCAAGATAGGGGCCGGGCGAGCAGGCTTCGATCAGCTCATATTGTTCATCAGGTTTGCGGGAGTGCTCGCGCTTGCGGGTCTGGAGCATGTTCACCTGGCTGCGACCGGGTGCCAGTGTTCTCGCCTTTTTTCCCTTCACTCCAAACAAAAGGAGTTCCGTCACATTGCGGAAATAGAAGCCAACTCCGCGGCCATCAGAACCACCATCCTTTCGGATTTTGTGCCAAACGATATTCGACTTGTATTCAAATCCCCATGCCTTCATCACCTGCAAGCCTTCCGGCAGCAAAGCATTAGGAACCCACATGTACAAATGTGCGGGTTCCACAACCAGTGCATCGACGGGCAGCCGGCAGATATCTTCCGTGGTCATGGTTTCATAGCGTGAAAGACGCTTGTGCTCTGGTGCTACCTTGCCGGTGCGGTTTGTGAAGCGCCATGGAGGATCAGCCAGCACTGTCTGGAATGCCTGTCCGCCGGTTCTTTGTATCAGGTCCAACGCCGCATTTTTCGCAATATCGTTCACGGTAACAGTCTCCAGATGTTCTGGAACAAAAACAGAACAGGCTTTTGTTGTCAATCGCAGATGTTGAATTTTCAGAACCAGCTATGACTGATTTGGTGGGGTCTGTCGCCCCTGATCGAAGTTTTTCGACAAGCTGTATTTCTCAAGCGGCAATCCGTGCTTCTCAATCCAGCGGTTGTAGTCTTTGATCGCCTCCGCGTTTTCGGCATTGGAGGCTCCATATCAATGCGTATGGTATATGCGCATCCCCGAACACACAAGGAAGTCCCCTTGTGGTTTGGTTTTGTTCTCTCCGCCATGTGCCTTGCAGTCAGTCGGGCATTGTCGCATGGTCTCGGTGGTTTTTTCCTTGTCTCCTGAAAGGCCCCCATGTCCCTGCACCATCTTCTTCTAGCCCGTCAGGCTGACGGGAATCCGATCCGGGTTGGCGTCATTGGCGCTGGGAAATTTGGTTCGATGTTCCTGTCCCAGGCCATCCGTATTCCCGGCGTGCATGTGGTCGGCATTGCCGATCTCAACGTGGCGCAGGCGAAGTCGAACCTTGCCAATGTGCACTGGACGGCGGAGCAATATGGTGCGGCTTCGCTTGATGCTGCCCTGCGTGACGGCAATACTCATGTCGGCGACAGTTTCGAGGCGCTGGTGGCGCATCCTGCAATCGAACTCATCGTGGAAGCCACGGGCAATCCGATTGTTGCCGCAGAGCATCTGCTGGCGGCATTTGCCGCGCGCAAGCATGTGATCAGCGCCACGGTCGAACTCGACAGTTTTTGCGGCCTTGCGATTGCCAATGCGGCTCAGCGCGCTGGCGTCATCTATTCAATGGCCTATGGCGATCAGCCAGCGATGACCTGTGAACTGGTTGATTGGGCGCGCACCTGCGGCTTCGAGGTGGCAGCGGCGGGCAGGGGCCACAAGTGGCGGCCTGATTTCCGCCTTTCGACGCCCGACACGATCTGGGACAATTGGGGTCTGACGCGCGAGCAGGCGGAACGCGGGCGGCTCAATCCGAAGATGTTCAATTCGTTTCTCGACGGTACCAAGCCGGCCATTGAATCGGCAGCGATTGCCAATGCCTGCGGCCTCGATGTGCCCTCGCAGGGGCTGACCTATCCGCTTGGCTCGATTGATGACATCCCGTTCCTGATGCGCCCGAAGGCCGTTGGCGGCCAGTTGGAACACAGCGGCATGGTGGAAGTGGTCAATGGCCTGAAACCCGATGGCAGCGAGTATGAACATAATATCCGCATGGGGGTGTTCGTGGTGGTGGAAGCGGTCACCGATTACCAACGCAAATGCCTGGAGGAATACAAGGTCAGGACCGATGATACCGGCCGCTTCATGTGTCTTTACAAGCAGTGGCACCTGATCGGACTGGAGCTTGGCATGTCAGTGGCCAATGTCGGATTGCGCGGCGAGGCTACTGGAATTGCGCGCGAGTTTCGCGGCGATGTGGTGGCGGTTGCCAAGCGCGATCTGGCAATTGGCGAAGTGCTGGACGGGGAGGGCGGCTACACGGTGGCGGGGCAGTTGCGCCCGGCAAGGGATTCGGTGCCGATGAAGGCGCTGCCACTTGGCCTCAGCGGCGGTGTGCGGATGCTGCGGCCCGTAAAAGCCGACACGATACTGACTTATGACGATGTCACTTTGGATGAGAATCTGGCAGCAGTGAAACTGCGCCGCGAGGTTGAAAGGCTGATTTGAAAATGACCACCATTCTGATTACTGGCACCGGTCGCGGTATCGGGCTGGAGCTGGCGCGCCAGTCGCTCGAAAAGGGTTGGACTGTTTACGGCTCGGCGCGTTCACAGGTGCCCGCAGGCGAGGCACATATTTGCGATCATGAGAATTTTCACGATCTCGTCTTTGACGTGACCGATCATGCGGCGGTTCGGGCAGCAGCGGCACAGATCGATGCTCCCATTGATATTCTCATCAATAATGCGGGCATTATCGGACCGCAACACCAGTCCACGCTCGACATGGATTTCGACGGTTTTGCGCAGACGCTGGCCGTCAACACGCTGGCGCCGCTGGCCGTTACGCAGGCGTTCCTGCCCAATCTCAGGCGCAGCAGCAATCCCCGTGTCGTGACCATTTCCTCGCGCATGGGTTCGATGAGCCATGCCAGTTCAGACCGCATCGCCTATCGTGCATCCAAGGCGGCGGTGAACAAGGTGATGCAGGGTCTTGCCACAGACCTTGGCGGCGAGGGGATCACTGTCATTTCCATGCATCCAGGCTGGGT
>JAGRLM010000260.1:4213-5588 GCA_020441795.1 Nitratireductor sp. | reverse complement strand
CCAATGCAGGGTTGCGCCGGTCCTGTTGCGTCACGGCATATGTGCTATCTTTCAGACGAACCGGAATCATTGGCGCAGGTCTCTTGAGAATACCGAAATCCATATCAGCACTGGCGGGGCGTGGCCTTTGGAGTTGGCTCATCCTCGTCCTGCTCTTTGCCATGGTGACTGCGCTTGTCTCGCGTCCGGTGGAAAACCTGCTGAGCGATCTGTTGTCCTCCACATCCTCGCCCTTCATCGGCAAGCCGGATGGCGTGGTGGTGGTTGCGATCGGTGAGGACACACTGAAGCAGTTTCCCTATCGCTCGCCGATAGATCGCGAATTCCTGGCGGGTGTTGTTGCCGCCATTGCCAAGGCAAAGCCAAAGGCGATTGGCATAGACATTCTCTTTGATCAGGCGACGGAACCTGCAAAGGATCGCGCGCTCGAAATGGTGATTTCCGAGGCCGTTGGCGGCGGTGTGCCGGTCGTGATTGCCAATGCAATGGAAGAAGACGGGCTTGATGCGAAGCAGATCGAATGGCTCAACCGGTTTGCGCCGGAAGCCTTTCGCGGCCTGGCAACCCTTGCTCGTGACCGGTTTGACGGGGTGGTGCGGGAAATCTTTCCCGGCAGGCTGGACGAGGATCGCTGGGTGGCGGGCTTTACACAGGCCATTGCCGGATACCTCGAACAGCCGCCCGACACCAATCGCAAGACAATGGTCTATTATCGAACCGAGCACGCAGAGCCATTTGCCTTTCCGCAATATCCCGCTGAAAGTGCCGCCTTTCTTCCAGCGGAATGGTTCAAGGACAAATATGTGCTGATCGGCGTCGATCTGAAACTGGACGACCGGCATCCGACCCCTTTCATTATTCCAAACGGCATTTCGGCTGGAACGCTGCCTGGGGTCGTCATTCATGCGCATTTGTTGCAGCAGTTGCTCAATGGCGATGAAGTGCGCAGCCTTGCATGGCCGCTGCTGGCGGCACTGGGATCTGTTGCAGCTATCCTGTGCTGGTGGATTGCCTATCGGCCCTTGCCGATATTGCTCAAGCCTGTGGCAATTACCGGCTTGCTGGCGCTTGTCTGGCTGATCGCCTGGCTGAGCTATTCGCGGCTGGCCATTCATGTGCCAGTCGTCGCCCCAACGATCATCATTGGCGGCGTCGCGGCGCTGTTGACCTTTCTGGCCTGGAAGCGCGACAGCGACGAGCGGCGCTTCCTGCAGCGCGCTTTCTCGCAATATGTCAGTCCGGCAATTGTCGACACCATCATGCGCCATCCAGACAGCCTGAAGCTGGGCGGCGAAAGGCGGATGATAACCTGCGTGTTTACCGATCTGGAAGGCTTTACCAGCTTCTCCGAGAGCCTCGCACCGGAGGAAATAGC
>JAGRLM010000260.1:0-4102 GCA_020441795.1 Nitratireductor sp. | reverse complement strand
CAGGAAGACCAGGCGAACCAGGCTGTCGGGCTTGCGCTTGCCATCGACCGGTTTTCAGAGGGCTTTCGCAAGGAGCTGGCGACACGCGGATTGACTTTGGGCGTGACGCGGGTCGGCGTGCATCGCGGCCCCGCGATTGTCGGCAATTTCGGGGGGCAGCGCTTCTTCGACTATACGGCGATTGGCGACACGGTGAACACAGCTGCGCGGCTGGAAGGTGCCAACAAGTATATCGGGACGAGGCTTTGCGTCAGCGGCCCGGTGGTTCGAGCGGCATCAGCCTTTGTATTTCGCCCGGTTGGTAATATCTTCCTCAAGGGCAAGCATGAGGGCATCGAGACTTTCGAGCCTGTTTCAGCCGTCAATGAGGACCATGTCGGGGTGCTGGCCCATGAACAGGCGCAGGCCTATGAAAATGCCTTTGCCTTGATGAAGAATGGCAATTCTGGCGCGCTGGAAGCGTTCAGGCAGATACAGGCCACATCGCAGGAGGATGCGCTGGTCCGGTTCCAAGTGTATCGTTTGTCACACGGCGCAAGGAATGCTGATATTATATTGGGCGAGAAATAGGAGAACAAAGCAATGACAATTTGCCTGAAATCCCTGGCGGGCGTGGCGATGTTTGCCGTTTGCCTCAGCGTCTCATTCGTACCGGCCAATGCACAAAGCCAGTATGTCATCATCGGTGCGGAACCGGTCTCGGAGGACTTCAAGCCGGGCAGGGTGCTGAAACCCGTCACGGAATTGAACATCCCGGGCGGCACGATCGTTACCTTGCTGGGCGAGGACGGGAGTGTTCACAAGATACCGGGGCCAGCTGCCATTACGGTTACGGAAGACGATATCTCGACCGCCAACAAGGGCGAGCAGGAAGAGGGTGAACAGAACCGCTCGACGCTGGCCAAGATCGCAGGTCTGTTGGCGGGAGACGCAAAAAGCTCCGACTCGCTCGGGGTTGCCCGCAATCTAGGCTCCTCGAAGGACCCGAAGGGATTGGCTGATCCATGGGTGCTTTCCGTTCACCGTTCCGGCCAGGGCTGCGTGAAGGGCAACAATATCGTGCTGGGCCGTGCCAATGATGCCAGCGAAGTTTCGTTCTCTGCCAAGGCCGATGAAGGCGAGGAAAGGAACTTCATGTGGGCCAAGGGCGACAACCAGTTCGTATTGCCCGAGGCGGTTGCTACCGCAAGCAAGGAATTGTACCTGCGCATAACCGGCAGCGATGTGCTGATCGATCTTCACAAGCTTCCCGATGATGTTGATCCGGCAAACCCGATGGCGGTGATGGGCTGGATGGTCGAGCAGGGCTGCGAGGGTCAGGCGCTGGCTTTCGCGCGGGATCTGGCGAAAAAGGCTGAATGATTGCGGCACTCGCGCAATAGCTGATTGGGGGAATTGATGGACAGCATAGCAGCAAAGCAGCCGGATTCACCGGCAGCAACAACGCGCGATCTCGGATTTTCCTTTACCGGCAATGCGAGGGAATATTTCGGCATCTGGATCGTGAACCTGCTTTTGTCGATCATCACGATTGGCATCTATACCGCTTGGGCAAAGGTGCGCCGCCTTCGATATTTTTACGGCAATACTTGGCTCGACGGGCACAATTTCGAGTATCACGCGCAACCGAAACAGATTCTGATCGGCAGGCTTATCGTCTTCGGATTTCTTGCACTCATCAACGTGCTGGTCAATTTCGTCAGCCCGCTTTTCGCGCTCATCTTCATCCCCTATCTGTTGGCACTGCCGTGGCTGATCAACAAGTCGATGGCCTTCAATGCGCGCATGACCAGCTATCGCAATGTGCGGCTGAACTTTCGCGGCAGTTACTGGGGCGCCTTGCTGACTTTTGTCTTGATGCCGATGGTTGCATCGATCAGCCTTGGCCTTTTGGCTCCGATCGCGTCGCGGATGTCGAGCAACTATATTGGCAAGCACCTCGGCTATGGTGCCGCGCGATTTGGTACTGATGTGAAGCTTGGCACTTTGTATCGAAACCTCGGTGCGACATTTCTTTTCGGCGTCAGCGTCACGTTGGTTGTTGCGGGCGTGGCAGCGGCCATCGGATACGGATTCTTCGAATTGTCCGGAAAGGCTGCGCTATCCATTGATCCGGGCCGCGAACTGGTCTCAATCCTTGTTGTTGCAGGAGTTGTCGGATTGTATCTGGCCCTGTTTCTCGCGGCGTTTTTCTATCTTGCCGGTGTCAGAAACGCAGCATTCAACGCAACCAGGCTTGATGGCCAGCACGAATTCAAGTCAACGCTCGGGCGCGGGCGTTATGTCTGGATACTGGTATCGAACCTCGTCGCATCGATTGTGACTATCGGCATGTTGAGGCCATGGGCGGCGATCCGCACCTGGCGCTATCTTGCAGGCAGTACGACGCTTGTAGCTGCTGGCGCGCTCGATCATTTTGTTGATGAGGCAGCGCCGAAAGGCAATGTGGCCTCGGCCGAATTCTTTGACATTGAGGGGATCGATTTTGGCCTCTAGCACACCCATATCCCGCACATGATCGAAGGACGCTATTTCCAGCCCGAAGCAGCGCGCGCCGAGCCTGCCCGATTGTGGGGAGAGCGCGGAGACCTGCGCCTGATGGTCGGCGATGACGAGACGGTGCACCGCCCGGTGCTGGTCTCGGTTTCCGACCGGCTTGGCAATGTGCCGCGAAAACTGACTTTCGCCGATGGCGGCGTGTTCGAGGCCTTGCCGGACGCAGATGTCGACAGCCTGCTTGACAGCCATGGCAGTTTCTTCACGCGGTTGTCGCGGCTTGAGGCAAGCTGGAAATTCGTGGCTGTGGCCTGTGTTGCGACCCTCCTCCTGCTGGCGGGGCTGTATCGCTACGGATTGCCGGCCCTTGCTGCCGGGGCTGCTGCCGTCACTCCGAACATCGTTGTTCAGTCCATGGACAAGGGGACGCTGGAAACCGTTGACCGGCTGCTGCTTTCACAGACAAAGACCTCCGCAGCGCGCCAGTCAGAGGTCAAGGCATTGTTTGACGATGTCGCCAAGGCTTCCGGCCATGTCGAGCCGCCGCTCAAATTGCTGTTTCGCAAAGGCGGACGGGTAGGAGCCAATGCCTTCGCACTTCCCGGCGGTACCATCGTGATTACCGATGAACTGATCAAGCTGGCAAAGTCGGATGACGAGATTGCCGGCGTATTGGCGCATGAGATCGGACATGTTGCCGGGCAGCATTCGCTCAAGCAGTTATATCGCGTGCTGGGCATCAGTTTCATGATCGGGGTCATCGGCGGGGATTCAGGACAGCTGGTCGATGACGTGGTGAGCCAGGCGAGTGCCCTGCAAACCTTCGCCTATACGCGCCAGTTCGAAGCCGATGCCGACCGGCAGAGTGTTGAAACCATGATCAGGGCAGGGCGCAATCCGCTGGCTTTTGTGGACCTGCTCGACCGGATCGGCAATGACCGACCCGGTTCGGATGAAACTGGCTGGCTGGATACCCATCCCGGCAACAAGGACAGGCGCGCGGCGACCGAAGCGCTCGCCAAGGAACTTGGCTGGCGTGAATGAACCGGGTTCAGCGCGCCAGTGAATGATATTCGTCATTGGGCCGCATGTCGGTCGCAGCACTCATGCGGTTCGACATGTTGAAGAAGCTGGCAGTGGCGGCGATATCCCAGATATCACGGTCCTTCCAGCCTGCCTTGCGCAGCGCCTCGCGATCCGGCTCGTCGACGCTTTCTGGCGATTTGGTGAGCTTCCATGCGAAATCGAGCATGGCGCGCTGCTTTGGCGACAGATCGGCTGCGCGATAGTTCATCACCATCTGCTCGCCGAGGGCCGGATTGCCGGACAGTTGGCGCACGGCTGCACCATGTGCCGTCAGGCAATAGTAGCAATGGTTGGCTGACGACACGACAACGGCGACCATCTCGCGCTCCAGCTTGGTCAGGCCGGAATCGCCCAGCATCAATTCGTTATACATGCCGCTGAAACCGGCAAGCTTCTGCCCATGCCAGGCATAGGCGGCAAGCACATTGGGAACGAAGCCAAGCTTCTCCTGACAGACATCAAGATATTTCTGCTGGCGCTCGTCGAGCGGATATTCCGATTTGGGCAGTTTCAGAGCCAC
>JAGRLM010000259.1 GCA_020441795.1 Nitratireductor sp. | reverse complement strand
TGCAGGCAAGCGCGGATGCCGTGCCCGTCGAGGGCGGGGAAAACACCTATAGCGTCACTGTCCAGACGGTCTGGGAAATCGAGCAGTAAACCTGCTGCCCGCAAAGACGAAAGGCCGGCATTGCCGGCCCTTCCATCACGATCACTGATCGAGCCGCTCAGATGCCGCGCGCATCGACAATACGGCAATGGCGGCTGGTACGGTCGAATACCAGGCGTGCCCAATGGCCACGATGGCGTCCCGAAACCACCACCACATGGCGGTTTACGCGGTCAATTCCGGGATGGCGCAAGCCAAGGCTGCGCGCCTTGTGAATGGCTTCGCCCGGCTGGCAGATCCGGTCGCGATGATACCGCTCGCGGCTCTGGTAACGGCCGTAAAATTGCTGGCCATAATGATGCTGATTTGTCTGGGCGCCATGGCGCATGACATGGCCCTGGCCGGCATTGGCCGGTGTTGAAAGGCTGCCGGCAGCAAGTACAACACCCGCCGCAAGCAATACGGATTTGATCAGATTGGTCTTCATTTCCTGGTCTCCTTCATTTCTGGCCACTCTCACCCGACATGCGGGCCGCCTTGACCATGCTGAATTTAGACCAGTGACTTGAACCGGCTCCGAACCGGACATTCATCCTGCGTTCATGTGTTGCCCGGGCAGCGTCCTCGAGCGAGCGACCAGCAAGTTGCGCATCCAGCCCGATATTCGCCGGTCAATCAGCCGGTCGACGATGAAGCCGACAATGAAGCTGCCCAGTATCGCAAGGATGAGATAAAGCGTCACGAAATTCTGGACGGGCATCTGCGCCTGCAATTCGCTTCGGGAAACAAGGATCGACGGGATACCAAGCCAGAATGGGTGGCTCAGATAGGTCGAATAGGAATTTTCACCAGCTTCGAGCATCAACGAGGAAGCCCGGAAATCGTCAGTGCCGCGAAGGAATACAAATCCCAGTACAATGAGCGTCGCCGGTATGCCGTAGTGAAGATGGCGCAGGCGCTCGACCGCATCGTCAAAAAGGGGTGCAGTTGCGAGAAGTGCCAACCCCGCGCCAACAAGTGGAAGCGCGACAATTAGCGGTAAACGAAAACCGGTCAGATATACCCAGCCCAGAACCATGCCGGCTGCAAATTCGAAGATGATCGGCTGTGAAAGAAAGCCTATGGGCGTAAAAGCGGCAAGCCCTGTCTGGCCGGCAAGCCATGTCACAACGATCATTCCAATGGTGAGCGGTATTGCCACTACCCGCCGGAACATCAGTCCGATGGAAAACAGCAGATAGAAATACATCTCGTAATTCAGCGACCATCCCAGCCCCAGCACCGGTCGTGCAAGGCCGTCGGAAACCCGGTCATAGGGTACGAACAGATAGGAAAACAACCACTGCAACGGGTCACTGGTCGCAGTATCGACCTGGCTCGGCAACAACACTACAACCATGATCATCAGGCTCGTCATCAGCCAGTAGAGTGGAACGATGCGCGCAATCCGCCTCTTGAGATAATCCATGGTCGCACCCGGTTTGCCAAACGCATTGCGCGACACATGGACCATGATGAAGCCGGAAATGACAAAAAACAGATCGACGCCGAAATCCCCAGGGAAAATCTTTTCGTTGAACTGAGCGATTTCGCCGGCAAGGAGACCCGACAATTCATGCATGGCATGGCTTATCACGACCGCAAAAACAGCCACTGCACGCAATATCTGGATTGAATCAATGCGACCCGCGACTTTCCCCGGATCTGCCAGCTGGCTCATGATTGTAGCATCCTGTGCGCGAAGGCGCTCGACTGCGCATTCTCCAAACATCCACCCTGCCACAAGATGGTTACCAATTAATATATTTGTATCATGATGTTGGCCGGGATACCGACTCCCGATACTTTATGAGCCTCATTCTGGTCAAGGTGAAAACTGCCAGCCACCCTCCTCGGTAGCCAAGCCATCTGCCATTGGCAGGCATTCGGCTCAACAGGGAAAAGTCACGGGCTGATCAATCCAAGCCTTGTAGCCTCATAGACCGCTTGGGCAATGGAGTTGCACCCCAGCTTCAACCGCGCTGACTTTAGATAATCCCGCGCCGTGAATTCAGAAATTTCAAGGATTTCAGATATCATCGAGGCATCCTTGCCGCGAGCAATCCATGACAGGCACTCTATCTCGCGCGGCGACAAGGGTGCCTTGACCTGATTGAGCTGCATCTCCTGTATTGCCTTGTCGTGCAATTTTTCTGCAAGTGCAGTCAGCACTGGTTTCAGCCGCGCAACCTGTTCGCGCCAGACATCCGGCGTTTCAAGCGAATTGTATGACACGAAGGAACGCCTGCCGATCCGGTCAGTCACCGGAACGCTATAACCCGAGATCGAGACCCCGAAGCCGGCGGCGGCCTCGAAGAAATCTGCGACCCCGGCTGCCGAGCTGTCGAGCTCGTCCCAGAAAAATGGCTGGCTGCGCCTGAAACCTTCCAGGAAAACCGGATCTATCTGGGCGTAGTTCCGCACCAGATAGGTCTGCATCCAGGCTGCGGGATAAGTGGTCCTGACAAAGGGATAGTCGAACAGGTTTCCTGTGGTTTGCGCCATGTTGTAGGTGGCATGCGCAAGACCGAGATGCGCGCACATGTCCACGAGCGCCGTGTACACATCACTGGCGACAGCAACCTTCTCGAAGAGCGGCGTGAATTCTGCCAACACATCTGAGTTCATCTTGTTTTTCCGGGATTTCGCCATTGACCAGAATCTGCCTGAACAAATTCACGGTCAGCCGTTCCGCCGGAAAGCGACCTCCCCAGGCCACATCCAGCAGGAAAGGTGCGATTGCCTCAGACCTTCTTCTTACCCACAGGCGATCATAATCACCACAATCTCTGCGCAACGCAATGACCCGCGTCCTTCAATTCGTCGATTAAGCTTTCCCGGCGCAAATAATCGTCTATCGAAATGCCGGGCCATGCACCCATGTGGTAAGGGAGTGGCGAATGCCACAACTTACGGGTGAAACCCGGTGCAGCACGAAGGCGGGAAACACGATCGCAGCACCGATTTCTTTAGTGGAATCCTGCTCATGGCCTGCATGATTGGTCGTCAACAGCCCGCCGTCATAGGACGAAGCCGGGCTCAATTGTACCACCACGGTCAGCTTCCGCCTGGCGGCCATCACCCCGTCGCCAATATCGCTGTGCCAGTCAAAGTGACCGCCCGCATCGCCGTCATAGGCGGCAACCTGCATGCGCTCGCCAAATTCTTCCAGCACGAAATCGAATTGATTGCGGTTGACATCGGCAACCATCTTTACGATGCGTTCCAGCACCCAGGCGGCCCCCTTCTCCTCATCAAGCCAGGAAATCCTTGCCCGCCGGATATTGCCGTGCAGCACACCACCAACAAGCCGCGCCGTCTCGAAACCGCCAGAGGCTTCATCTTGCGCAAGCGCAATGATGTGTTCACACTCCGCACTGGAAAACACGGAATGAATGGTGACCGGGCAAAGCATGACTGGAACCAGAATTGAGGCAACCGGTATGGCAGCCAGCTTTATTTATACGGCAAAATATCTCTCGTCCAGATGCCATCCAGGGCCGTGAAAGCTGCCATGTGGCAACTGACCATTTGGCGTAGCGCCATTCACCCTTTATATCGGCTCACAACACTCGACTGATTTCAGGATTTGCAAAAGCCGCCATGCGCTTCCCACCATCGTTTCTCGACGAGATACGCGACCGATTGCCGATTTCGGAAGTGATCGGCACGCGAGTGGCGTGGGACAAGCGCAAGACCAATGCCGCGCGCGGCGACTATTGGGCCTGCTGTCCGTTTCATGGCGAGAAATCTCCCAGCTTCCACTGCGAGAACCGCAAGGGCCGCTATCACTGCTTTGGCTGCGGCGTGAGTGGCGACCATTTCCGCTTCCTGGTCGAACTCGAGGGCCTGCCCTTTCCCGAGGCCGTGGAGCGCCTGGCAACACAGGCGGGCCTGCCAATGCCCGTCATGGACAGGCGTGAGCAGGAACGCGAGGAAAAACGCGCCACCCTTTACGATGTCATGGAAATGGCAACGGCATTCTTCGAGGAGCAGTTGCAGGCGGCGCCCGGCGCCAGGGCCCGCGCCTATCTGCGCGAGCGTGGTCTTTCTGCCCGCACCCAGCAGACCTTCCGCATGGGCTATGCACCCGAGAGCCGCAATGCACTCAAGGAGCATCTTGCATCAAGGGGCGTGCCGCTCGCCCAGATGGAGGCGACGGGAATGCTGATCCATGGCGAGGATATCGCTGTCTCCTATGATCGGTTCCGCGACAGGGTCATGTTCCCGATACCTGACTCCCGTGGTCGCATCATTGCGTTTGGCGGCCGGGCGTTGCGCGCAGACGTGCCAGCGAAATATCTAAACTCGCCGGAGACCGAACTCTTTCACAAATCAAATGTGCTCTACAATTTTGCCCGCGCTAGAAAGGCTGCCCATGAAAATCGGCAGGTCATTGCCGCAGAAGGCTATATGGATGTGATTGCGCTCCATGCGGCGGGCTTTGAAAACGCAGTGGCCCCCATGGGAACAGCGCTGACCGAAAACCAGTTGCAACTGCTTTGGCGGATGCATGACGAACCAATATTGTGTTTCGATGGTGACCAGGCAGGGCAGAAAGCCGCCTGGCGCGCGATCGACCTCGTCCTGCCCGCCCTTCAGCCTGGTCGTTCCGTGCGCTTTGCCATGTTGCCTGAAGGCAAGGATCCCGACGACCTGTTGCGCGACGAGGGGCCGGGCGCGATGCGCGCCACACTCGACAGCGCCCTGCCGCTTGCCCAGATGCTGTGGTCGCGTGAAACCGCATCTGCCGACTTCACCACGCCCGAACGCAAGGCGGCGCTGGAAGCCAGGATGCGGGAAGTGGCAGCCATGATCCGGGATGAAAATGTCCGCCGCCACTACGCTCAGGAATTCTCAAAACGGCTGTTTGAAGCTTTTGCACCATCCAATCCTTCGCGCGATTCAGGATCACGGCCCCGATCCGGGCAATATCAGCAGGACCGTGGCCGTCAGGACAAGCGTCGCCCGGTCGACAACGCACGCGGCTTTGCCGCCTCGCCCGGCCTGCTCAATTCCGCCCTTCTCAAGAAAGGTTCGAACCGCATGCCGCTGCGCGAAGCGGTGCTCGTGATAACAGTGCTCAATCACCCGGCAATTCTAGCCCGCCACTTCGAGGATTTCGCTTCCCTCAACCTGACCAGCGCGCCCGCCCGGCAGATGCAGGGTGCAATCCTCGACACGATTGCAGAACTCGGCGACACCGACGCCACGGCGGTTCTGGTCCGCCAGACACTGCATGATTGCGGATTGGCAGAAATCCTTGAAGCAGCAGAGAAGCAGCTTCGCGGGAACAGGATTTGGCAGGCTCTGGCAGACGCCGGATTCGAGGATGCTGCTGATGGCTGGAAACAGGCCCTGGCCCTCCACCAGCGCAGCCACATGCTCAACCTCGAACTCAAGGCAGCCGAAGCAGCCATGGCAAGCGAGGACAGCGAGGAGAACTTTGCCCGGCTGGTCGATATTCGCAATGAACTGGAAAGAACCGAAACAGTGGAAGCACTGATTGACGGCTTTGGCCTGTCATCGGGCAGACCGGCAAAAGGCTACTGACACTGCAACAGGACAAGTGACGGGAGCCGGACAGGCATTTCCAATCCCTTTTTGGTATTTTTGCGCCAATTCGGGCAAAAACACCCATTTTCCGCTTGACGTGGCAACAGATAGGCGGAATCACGTAGCAGCCTCGAACAGGATGGTACAATTCGCGTAGTCAGCCCGCTGCCAAAGAGTGGGGATACCGGATCAGGCCTGATCAGAGTGACTCCATGAACCCATGGATGCCGACAGACAGGAAAGGCAGGCCCGCTTGCTTTCCTGCCATGAACGGTGCGCAGCGAGTTTGGTTAAGACCGGTTTAACTGCATGGCGTTATTCCGGACAGGAGCGACACGAACAACTGATTCGGCTTTTTGCCCGAATCGGGGCAAAAGAAAGCAGATTTGTCACCAATCCAATTTTCCGCTTGCAGCTTGGCTCAGCGGAAAAGGAACCCATATACGTACCGGTCAAGGCAATCAGGCCGTATCCGGATGAACGCCGTAACATGATTGGGCTGGCCGAAAGTCCTGCCCGTCAGAAAAGTGGAAACGCAGGTCCCCTCCGAATGGCAACACCAACAAAAGACGAAAACACCGAAAAGGAAGCCCAGACCGAAGGTCAGGATGGCCCGCTTCTCGATCTTTCGGATGACGCCGTCAAGAAGATGATCAAGGCTGCCAAGAAACGCGGCTATGTCACCGTTGACGAATTGAATTCCGTTCTGCCTTCCGACGAAGTGACGTCCGAGCAGATCGAGGACACGATGGCAATGCTGTCCGACATGGGCATCAACGTTGTCGAGGAAGACGAGGCGGAAGAAGAATCCGAATCGACTGAACTCGTCGAAGCCGGCGACCGCGCGGTCACAACCACCAAGAAGCGCGAACCCACAGACCGCACCGATGATCCGGTGCGCATGTATCTGCGCG
>JAGRLM010000258.1 GCA_020441795.1 Nitratireductor sp. | reverse complement strand
TCGAACATCTTTTGGCGATTGTGCCGAGATGCAGACATGACAGGATTGGCCGTCAGCGTGCTGCCATCGGGCCATCGACCGAATATTTTCGACTTGACCCGCTCCGTTTCTGCCAGATGCCAATAGCGCGCCGCCTTGCCCTTCCCGGTTGGCACATCGGGCGACTGGCTCGCAGCCCATTCGCAAAACTGCGAGAAAGCGTGGCTGTCCTGCGCCAATTGCCTGATCACGAGAAAACTGCCATTACGCCCGAAATCGCGCAGGTCACCCGCTTGCGGATGATCGAATTGCAGGTCATTGCCCGGCAGCGCTTCCTCCACGGCCGGAAGTACCTCTGCGCCCGGATAGCCCACAGAGACTTGCGGGCTTGGTGCAATAAAGCCGCGTGTATCGGGATAGCCTAGAATGAACTCCCCTGGCCCAACCACATTGTCCGGGTCCGGTTGCGACCTGCGAAAGTTGCGCATGCCGCTGATGACCGGTTGCGAAATGCCATCGCGAAAACCGAAAGGCTCCCTGAAATCCTGGCCGCTTCCAGCCGGCATCGCAATCCGCCTGACAATGCGCAGCCCGAAAGTTGAAGCCTCATCCTCCACCAATTGCGAAAGTCTGGCGAGTTCCGCCTCATCGCGCGCATAATGCAGGAGGATTGCATGGCAAACCCTTTTGTCATCCGCCTCGCCACAATCGGACCAGTTCCAGGCACTGCCGCCATCCGTGCCGGCATGATTGCCATTTGGCTTGTCGATGGCAACGTCGCCAAGGATGTGCCCCCGCCTTGCCATTCCCATCTGGAAGGATGCGGGAAAGCTGGAAAGCCCTTGCGCTTCGCCCTTTTCCTCGAAGCCGAGAAATTGCAGGCCGGATGACGAGAAGGCGACAAACCGCACCGGCGCGCCGGGATATGCCTCGCCAAAGGCGATGCCGGTCGCCGTCAACTTGCCCGGTTCGGAATCCAGCGGGCTTGCACTCTCGATGTCGAGGCGGTTTCGCAGCAATTTCCCGACCCATTGGCCAGCCTGTCGCCTGTCGGTCTTGTCAAAGGCAACGGCAATCAGTTCGCCGCATGGATGGCGACCAAGGCCGCCAAACAGCAAATTCTGTATCTGGTCGCTCTCGATCGAAGTCGCGGCCTTCTGCGAAGACCCGAACAAGGCGGCCCAGCCTTCCTTTTCCGAAGCAGTGCTCGCCCGCGCCAGTCCGTCTCGCACGAGCGCATTGACATGTTTCTGCGCCAGGGTGAGCTGCGGAAAACGGCTATACCAGAACAGGTTTTCCACCTGCTGGCGGCGCACCCAGCGCTTGAACCTGTCGCCGTCCCTTGCACCATCGAGGAAGAACCAGTTGGTGCGCGGAAAACCGATGCCATTGTTCCAGGCCATGGTCTGCCCACCATGCACCAAGGTGATGAAATCCTCCAAATAGCTTTCCCAGCTGCCATCGTAATTGGTCTGGAAAATCAGCTTGCGCGTTCCGGGAAGGCGGAACCATTTGGCATAGTGAATGGTGGCGAAATCGGTGACAAAGCCCGGCTTGAACCAGATTTCGGCCATCCGCTTGATGATATACATTGCCAGCGCCATGGTGATCAGCCGGAAAGAGCCGGGCTTCATCTGGCTCACAGATGTCAGGTGGTTTTGCGCATAGCCTTCGATATCTTCTCCGGCGAGGATCTTTTCCATGTGCTCACGCGAGGCGAAGCGGTCATCCGGCTTGTCTATGACTGTTTCGTGGCGCCGCAGCACCCAAACAAAGGCCGCGGCTGCTGTTGCCAGCAGCAGGAGTGGCGCCATCAAGCTATCGACATAGGCAGGCAGGATGCCTGACCAGTGCCCGAAAAACCCGACCAGCGCTGGAACAACGAGCGACATTGCAAGAAGCAGCAATGCGGCAGTCGTGAAGGGTGCGGATGTGAACAGCCTGACAAGGAAAGTGTTGAAATTCGACGATTTTACCCGCGAAAATGCCGGGCGCCGCGAGGTCGGCCTGATCAGCAAGGCTCGCAAATCCGCAACCTCGTCTCCACCATGTTTCAGCGCATGGCGTGCAGCATCAAGCATGCTGTCAAATGTGCCAGACCCGGCGGGCGCGGCGGATAAAAACACATTCCGCCTTACCCAGTCGAAAAGCTTCTGTTCCTTCTCGAGCTGGTCCACCGAGAACTCTCCCGAACCCGGGAAATTCAATCCGATCGCGCCAAATGGCCGTGTACGGAAAGTCACCATATGATCAATGATATGATCGGCAATGCCCTTGTTACCTGTGGCAATATTTTTGCCCTGCATCGGCTTGTAGTCGAGAAACGGCCTGATCGCTTCAAAGAAGGAGGGACAGTGCGCAACGATCTTGCGGACAGCGTTCTCGGCCGTTCCATCGGCATTGATTTCCACCAGCAAGGTCGGACGCGGCTTGTTCTCCTCGCCCAGATCAATGACGTTCAGGCTCATGAAGTGAACGATGCCGCTTGCATCAATGGCCGATTTCACGCTCCCGTCGTGAAAGCCGTCCTTCAACATCTGGCGAAGCGCCGCGTCATCTGCTCCCGCCTTGAGCGGGATCGCCGATGTCACCATGGCCCGGCGCAAATCACCGCGATCGGGTTCGAACGCCATGTCCATCTGCCATGGCAATGGACCAACCCTGCGCATCTTCGGGCGGGCAGACGTAAACCTGATATCCTTGCGCGCAAGCAGGGTCGCGAACAATTCGGTGATGACCTCCATCGCCACCACATGGCCAATGCAGGCATGGATGCCATAGCCGAAAAGCAGGTTGATCGGTGGATTTTTTCCGTTGAACCTGCCCGCAATGAAGGCATTGGGAGACGGAAACTGGCGCGGATCACGCAGCGCCATCCCGGTTGAAACCATGATCGTCTCGTCATCGCGAAAGCCCAGCCTTGCCAAAACGCCGTCATGGTCCGCCGCTCCATTCACATGGCGAAATTGTCCGGGGAAGAGCGCCGGGTTGAGCCGCGCTGCCTCCAGCAGCAGGTCATTCAGTTGTTGGCGCGCCGCTTTTGCATCTGCTTTCCCATCTGCGACCAGCGCGGCAAGGCCACAAGCCTTTTCAAACTGCTCCGGCCTGCGTGAGAGTTCCTCCAGCACATGGGACGCGCCCAGTGAATTGGTCGGGACAAAGCCCGTAATCATGCCGAGCATCATTGCGATGATCTCGCTCACGGCCTGACGGTAATCGGAACCAGGCCCCGCTATCTTTTGCGGGTCCGCCCTTGCGGTAATTACCAGCTTTGCCAGCATGCCGGGACCGACATCCTGCCCTTGATCCAGTTGCCCTTCCATTCGCCGGATATTGGCTGCAATGATTTCCCTTAGCCGTTTTGCGCCGATCAGCGCCTGCTGGCGATATTTGATATTTCCAAAAGGGTCGGCAAAAAGCAGGGATGACCCGGCCATCGAATATTCGGCAAAATCATCGGCATTGTCGGTTTCAATCCCGTAGGTATCCAAGCAGGCATGCGTGGTGACACGCGTGATATAGTCGCGCACGACATTCAATTGCCCGCCACAGTCATCCAGCACTGCCTCGCCTGCCAGACGGGTGGCTCGGCAGACCTGTTCCACAATCGCCGGATCTGAAAACAGGTCCACCATAATGGCGCGTTGGCGATGATGCAGGGTGCCATCGTCGCCAAGTGCAAAATTCCTGCCAGCTCCCAGATCCGTCATTTCCACGCCGAAGGGAACTTTGAAGATCTTTGGTTCGCAGAGGATCGCCACAACTTCGTCGTAGCGAACAACCCATGTAAAGGGGAACCGGAGCCGCAAGCCGCTCCACATCAGCAAAGGCAGGATCAGGTTCCGGTTCAGCCAGTTGTAAGCTGAAATCAGCAAGCGCTTCAAAAGACCCAGTTCATAGGCTGTCTCAGGGTCGAAATGGATTTCCCGCAAGTCCGGTGGATTTGCCTGATCGTCCTGCGAGTATTGAAATAACAACTTGTATTTATTGGTGTATTTAGGTGTAAACGCCATTATCTCACCTGTGGGAATGAGCTATTGCGAAATCAGATTGTCAGTCGAATTCAAGACATCGGACAAAATACTCGACGAGATCACGGTCCTTGAACGGCAGCCACCGTATGTCGGATGCACTTAGCCGATGGCGCAGTTCCAGCAATTGCTGGCGCGCAAGGCCCATGTTCTTTGCGTCACCCAGTGAGCGATAGGCCAGATATCGGGTCAGATGAGCATACCAGTAGGAAGGCCGCAGCATGATTGCCTGTTTTGCGGAAGCAAGTGCCATTTCATGCTTGCCGAGCATCCAGTAGGCCATCGCCCTCTCGCCATGCACAAAGAACACCTGCTTGTCCCTCGGGCTCAGTTTCAATGCTGTCTCGATATGAGGAAGCGCTTTTTCGGCCTGACCAATCAAAACGTAATTTGAACCTTGTTGGGCATGAGCGATGAATAGGCTCGGCGAAAGGCGAACTGCCTCGTCAATATAGGCGATTGCCTCGTTGTGGTTGAGCAACCATGCTTCAGCCGTCCCCACAATCCAGTAGCCGCGGCCATCCGATCCGTCCAGGCGGATTGCCTTTTGACCCATGCTCTTTCCGGCGTAAATCTCCTCCCGCGTACCGCGCCGCAACCATGCACGCCAAAGATGGGACCAGGCGAGCTGGATATGGGCTTCGGAATTTCCGGGATCGCGCTCCAGCACGGTTCGAAAGCACTGTTCGGCCTTTTCCGAATCGATTTTCGACAACTGGTTCAAATGCCACCGACCACGCCAGATCAGGTCCCGCAATCCGTTTCCGGCATTGGCATCCGGGCGGGCGGCATCCTGTTCGGCGCTGGCCAGCATGCTGTCGATATTGCCCGCAATGTCAAAGACCATCGAGACCATGTCCGGCATGGAACCGGAAGCGGCAAAGTCGAAGCTTTGCGACCAGAGCAGCGTGGAAACGGGAAACCGCGTCAGCTCGACGGTCAGGCGCAAACCCTTGGGACCGGGCGAAATTTCACCCACGACCACATATTCCGCATCAAGCTGTTTTGCGAAGTCCGACAGGGCAATGCTTTGCTGTGAAACAGCATAGGAAGAACTGCGGGCGATGACCGAAAGCCAGCGGATGCGCGAGAGTTGTTCGATGACTTCCTGCGTCAGACCGTCAATGAAATAGTCTTCAATTTGAACCTTGCCGCGCTTGACGAAGGGCGCTACCGCAACCAGTGGCAGATTTGCCTTGGCCCGGCCATTTATCGCGGTTTTCTCCGCAGTGTCAGAAGGGGTGGATGCCGCCTTCACCGATGCGAGCAATTCGGCGAAATGATTGCGCTGAACGCTCAGCCATTCCTCGAACTCGTCATCCTGAATATCGATGCCTTCGAGAAAATCCGTCTGTGCATTGTCGGAGGGCACATAATTTCCCTGTGCAACCTGATCGACGTCGACGGTGATGTTTTCCGAAATCAGCCGGACCGACTGCTTGTCTGTGCGAATGATCGAATCGGCATTCTCACCAAAACTGATCCGAATCTGGCGAAGCACCTGGCGCAGACTGGCATTGGCATGGCGAGCGTCGCTATTGCTCCACAATTTGTCACTGAGCCATGCTCTGCTGCGCTCATGATGGTTGGACGTTGCCACGAGCGCAAGCAGGGCCTTCGCCTTTTGTCCAAGCGGCGTGATGTTCACCTTGTCAGGCGAAATAACCTGAAAAGTGCCCAACAAATGAAATGCAGTACGCGCGCGCACCAAAGCTTCCCTTATCTCACCCAGTGAATCAAAGGAAACCAGATTTTCAACGCCGCGTCCATGACCGCCGGAATGGTTTCCTTTCGGAAGCTCCAGCGATAACTGCTGCAAATTCAATATCTTTTCCTGCCATGTCAGAGTTGTGCGGGGCAAGAGCACGGTTCCAACATCCCCGTAGTTCATTAGACACCATGCAGCGTGAATTGAGCGTGAATCGGGAAACGAAAAACAGCCCGGCGGATTCACGCTGGGTTTCGCATGATGTGCGAAAGAAGTCCGCGTCAAACCCGGATATCAAGTCATGGGACCAACATGGGCCGTCACACTGCTTTTCAATTGCGAGACGACATTCTGCGCATGAGCATGTCTGCCGGTCATGCTGCGGCGGGCGGATTGCACTGCGTGTCAATCCTCCACAAGCAGTCCGCCCCGCAGCCCGATTTCAAAATGCACAAGGACAGCATCCGGTCTTCCGCCTCCAAATCAGCCGGTGGCAACCAAAGGCACACCAGCGCGCAACGCGCCGCCGGTCTGACCGACATACTCTCCAGTTCGGATCTGCGCCTGACGGCGGAAGATTCAGTCACGCCGGCAGGATATTCGCTGCTTGCCAGGCTGATCCTTTCGGATGCGCTCTGGTCATCGCGCAAGGGTGAAAGCCCGGAGAGATCCGACATCCATCCTGTCCGCATTCCCTCATCGCAGTCACACAGGCTGAGCCTGGACAGCCTCTATGGTCAAGAGCACGGCATCTTGCCTGGCCTGAGCGATGACAGCGGCATCAGGTTCAGGATTGGCCTGACGGAGATTTCGGGCGGCGTCGGCCACTCGTCACGACATCTGCCGCATGACCTGTCACGAAACGAGAGCGGCCGCGCAAACCTTGCTGATCAGGGAAATGACGAAAACCTGCTCTTTTCACAATTCCTGCTGATCTGGATGAAATTGCACAATCTCATCGCCGACCGGCTTGCAGCCCATGAATGTCCGCAGCCCGCCATTCATGCGCGTGACCTGGTTGTATGGCATTTCCATCAGATCATCTTGCGGGACTTCCTGCCGAAAATTGCCCTGGCAGCCCGCAAGCCCGAGCCAGAAAATGTTGGCACCCGAACCCTTCCCACTGACAGCGAATGGGTCATGGCAATGCAGTGCCTGTGGCCAGGCATGCAGCGTCAAAGCTACGAATTGAATGAGAATTTTCAGGAAAAGCCGGTGGATTCAGCCCAGCTTGAGGCGCTGACAGGTGCTGGCGGAATTGTGCCCGTTCCTTCCAATTGGATCATAGACTGGCGTCGCTTCTTCAGCTTCCGCAGCATTTCGACAGGTTATGAAGAAGCCATCCATTTCAACCGTTGCACCAAACTGGATCCGATGGCGGCAGCCGCTGCCAATCCGGAATTCGTATCATCGGCAATCAAGAGTTCCTTAAGCGGCATTGACAATCCTGACCGGATTTGTGCCCGCTTTGGCTTGGCTCCACTATCGGAACAGAAAATCCGCGCAGCACTTCCCGATGCACTGCTTGCGGAAATTTCCCTTTGCCGAAATGATACCCGATCGAATTCGGAAATGCCCCTCTGGCTTTATCTGATGCTCGAAGCAGCCCTTGAACAGAATGGAAATCGCCCGGGCACACTGGGAGCCACCATCATCCAGAACGGGATCAAGGCCCTGCTTCGCGACGACGCTGAAAGCGCTGAACTGGACTTGCCGGATTTTCCCGGCCGGGCCGAAGTCTTGTCGCTGCCACTCACCGATGGCGTTCCCGCCCGCTCGCTTGCCGAACTGATCGCAATGATCGACGCGACATCGCCGCTGATTTCGCCACTTGATGACAGCCGATACGGCATGTGAAGCCGGGATCCCTTACTCCGCTGATGCTGCCGCCATGGCGGGCACCGCTGCCTTGGGTTTGCGCAGCATGACAGCAAGTGGGATGGCAGCAAGGGTGATGATCATCATGAGTTTGAAGTCATTGTTGTAGGAGATCATCAGCGACTGCTTGTTGACCATCGCGTCCAGCATTTGCAGTCCTGCAGGGCTGTTGAGAAACTGGGGCGGCAATTGCTGCACCTGTGCACTGAATGGGGTGAGCGCTCCGGCAAGTTCAGAATGATTGATCTGGATATTGCGCGCCAGGAAGAGCGAAACAATCGAAATCCCGATCGATGAGCCGATATTCCGCACAAGGCTGAAAAGCGCGGTGGCCTCGGTTCGATATTTCAGGTCAAGCGTCGCAAAGGCCACCGTTGAAAGCGGCACGAAGACAAGTCCGAGGCCTAGGCCCTGCAGCACCCCGGTCCATACAACCATGCTTGCATCCATCTGCGGCGAGAAGCCTGACATCAGATGGAGCGAGGTCGCGGTGAGCAGCAATCCTGTTATGACCAGCAGTCGCGCATCGACCAACCGCACCAGCCGCCCGACAATGATCATGGAAATCATCGTCCCGATACCACGTGGCGCCATCACCAGCCCGGTGGTGACCGTGGGATAGCCCATGATAATGGAGAGCATGGGCGGCAGGAGTGCAAGGCTCGCCAGCAACACGATACCGACGATGAAGATGAAGATTGTCCCGGTGAGAAAATTCCGGTCGGTAAAGATTTTCGGATCAACGAACGTATCTTTCCCGGTCAGCAGATGCACCACGAATATCCAGAAACCGCAAAGTGACAGGCCGAGTTCGATCCAGATTTCGGTGGCTGAAAACCAGTCTACCTCGATACCACGATCCAGCATCAGCTGCAGAGAACCGACGCCCAGCGAAAGCATGGCAAAGCCGAAAAAATCGAACCGTCGAATGCGGGTGGCAATTTGCGGCAGATAGGCAGCCGAACCCAGAAACGCGATCACCCCGACCGGCAGGTTGATGAAGAAGACCCAGCGCCAGTTGATGGCATCGGTGAGCCAGCCGCCAAGGGTCGGACCGATGATCGGGCCAACCATGATGCCTGCGCCCCAGATTGCCATTGCCTGGCCATGACGTTCGCGCGGGTTGATATCAAGCAGGAAGGTCTGTGACAGCGGCACGATGGCTGCGCCAAAAATCCCCTGCAAAAGGCGAAATCCGACCATGGCCTCGATATTGGGCGCAAGGCCACAGGCCATGGATGTAAGCACGAAGCCGCCAATGGAACCCAGAAAGAGCTGTTTGCGACCAAGCCGGTCGGCCATCCAGCCTGTCACCGGCGTCATGATGGCGGCTGCTACGATATAGGAAGTCAGGACCCAGGTAATGGTATCCTGCGATGCGCCGAGGTCACCCGTCATGGTGGGCAAAGCCACATTGGCAATCGTCGTATCAAGCACCTGCATGATCGTTGCGAGCATGATCGAGAACGTGATCAATCCGCGATGCGGTATCTCCCCTGTCGCGGAAGTCTGCATGGCTGTGGTGCTCCGCTCTGCAAATAGCCTATTCGGCCGCTCTGGCCGGTGCGAACAGATCGCCAAAATGGCGCGACACTTCGGTATCAATCGTCACGGTGGCGCTCATTCCGGAGCGCAGCGGAATATCGCGCCCTTCATTGTCGAGCGTGAGGCGCACGGGTATGCGCTGTGTCACCTTCACCCAGTTGCCAGTCGCATTTTGGGCAGGAAGTATGGAAAACTCCGCCCCCGTTCCCGCACCCACGGATTCCACCGATGCGCGGAATTTCCTGTCAGGCAGCAGATCAAAGACCACCTCGGCACTTTGCCCAGGCTTGACGTTTTCCAGCTGCGTCTCCTTGTAGTTGGCCTCAATCCAGGAATTTCCTGTTTCAACGATCGTGAACAGGGGAACACCTGGCGCCACATATTGACCAGGCCGGAATGACGCCGACTGGTAGACCAGACCGTCAGCGGGAGCACGTACCGTCGCAGCGTTCAAATTGTACAGGGCCTTTTCCCGCTGCGCGATGGCTGCAGCCACCGAGGGATGCGCATCGACCGGGCCATCCAGCGACGGGCCAAGTGCAGCAATCGCCGTGGCGACCACCTGACGGGCATTGGCAACCTGTTCGGATGCCTTCTGGACATTGTGGCGCGCGTCATCAAGCGAAGAGACGGTTGCAACGCCCTTTTGCGACAGCGCCTCCTGCCGCGCCAGGTTATCCTGCTGAAACGCCAGTTCGCTTTCTGCCATCGTCTGCTGGGCAAGGGCCTGCTGATATGCAGCCCTGTATTGCATGACCGTCAAACGTGCACCCTCAACCGCAGCTTCGGCCTGCGCCAGCGAAATGCGGAAGGGTTCGGGATCAACCTCGAAAAGCACATCACCCTCGTGAACCTCGTGATTGTCGCTGACCGAAGCACTCACGACCCTGCCTGCGACCTCGGATGAAATCGCTACACGCGAAAGGTGAAGATTGGCATTTTCGGTCTCTTCAAAGCGTCCGCCGCCAAGCCAGTAATATCCGCCGCCCAGGAGCAGCAATCCTGGCACCAGCGCCATCATCAGCACCCTGCGCCATGGACGACGCACCGGCTGGCCGGGTGACGCAGTGCCTGACGACGATGCCTCAACCTTGATCGGCTGCGCTTCTGCTGCAGCGGCCTTGCTTACTCTTGCGTTCATGATCCTGTTCCGGAATGGTTTGCCGCATGTGATGCGGGCGTTTCCTGATTTGAAAGATTGCCGACAATCGTCTGGAGGGCGGTCATCAGGGTAGTGATCTGCGCATCGTCGAGACCAACCATCGCGTCGCTATAGACATCGCCCGCCACCGCCTTGATGGCTGAGAAGGCTTCAACGCTTTTACCGGTCGGAACGACAAGCTTCACGCGCCGGTCATTGCGGTCAGCTTCGCGCGTCACCCATCCGCCCTGCTCCATGCGATCCACCAGCCTTGAAACGCTGATGGGCTCGATTTCGAGCAACTCCGTCAGCCGGGATTGTGTCGCGGAACCCTCCTTGACCACACGCACCAGAAGGCGCCACTGCGCTGCCGACAAGCCATATTCGCTGCCGCGCGCCTCGAAGCGCTTGCGCAGCAGGCGGGCGGCATCATGCAGGAGGAAACCGAACTGATCGACATTGGCCGTTTTCATAAGCGCCATATAATATAAGCATGCTTATGTTTCAAGCGGCGAAAACAGTCTCAATGTGTTTCACCGCAGGTTTTTCATCTGAATTCAGATAGCCTTGCCACCACTGCAATTGCAGCACAGCCCGCGCAGTTCGACTGTGGACTTGGCAAGCGAAAATTCCACCTCGCTAGCCAGCAGATGAAGTTTCTTTCCCAGACCCGCATCTGTCATCTCATCAACATTGCCGCAATCGGTGCAAATCGCGAAAATGACGGCTTCCTGGCTTTCACAACCGGGATGGCGGCAAGCGACAAAGGCATTAAGGCTTTCAAGCCGGTGCACCCTGCCCTGATCGACCAGCTTTTCAAGCGCACGATAGACCTGCAAGGGCGCCCGAAAGCCATGCTTGCGCAACTGGTCGAGAATACCATAGGCAGACAGCGGCCCACCTGCATCAGTGAGCGCATCCAGCACAAGAATCTGGTTCTTCGTCAGGCCGTCAGTTCCAATTTCGCCATGCTCGTGTACCGGCTGCTTCATGCCTGACCTCCACTCGTTCCAGGGTTTTCGCGGCGCTTTCTTCTACCAATGCCTGGCAACGCCGTGGCCAGCAGAAACAGCAACAAGGCTGCCACCACAATGGCCGGCCCCGAAGGCAAATCCAGGCTGAGCGATCCGAAGAGCCCGCCAGCCACCGCCATGATGCCAGCGAGTGCCGAAAGCACAGCCATGACCTCGGGTCCCTTGGCAAAGCGGCGAGCGGTTGCCGCGGGAATGATCAGCATCGCCGTGATCAGCAAGACACCGACCAGCTTCATGGAAATCGCAATCACCACCGCCATGAGCAGCATGAAGACCAGATTGCTGCGCGCGGGGTTCATCCCCTCGGCTTCGGCCAGTTCGGAACTGACCGTCGCCGCGAACAATGGGCGCCAGATTGTCGCCAGCACCGCCAGAACCACGCCACCACCTATCCAGATGATCGCGATGTCCTGGAGTGATACCGCCAGAATATCGCCAAACAGCAATCCCATCAGATCAATCCGCACCCAGGTCATCGATGCCAGAACTACCATGCCGATGGCGAGCGAGGCATGCGACAACAGCCCGAGCAGTGCGTCCGACGAGAGATTGGCGCGCCTTTGCAGGACCAGCAGAACAAGCGCAACGCCAACGCATACGGCTAGCACGGCAAGCGTCAGGCTGACCTGCAACAACAGCCCGAGCGCAACGCCCAGAAGCGCTGCATGCGAAAGCGTGTCACCAAAATAGGCAAGCCTGCGCCACACCACCAGGCAGCCAAGCGGCCCGGCAATCAATGCCATGCCGGTACCGGCAACCAGCGCACGAATGAAAAAGTCATCCAGCATTTTTCGTGCCTGCCTTTCCCTCGTCACGCCCATGTTCATGCCCAGGTTCATGATCATGTTCATGATCATGTTCATGATCATGGTCGTGATGATGCCCGTCATCGGGGTGGCAATGGTCCGTGACCGTGCCATCGGCATGGCGCACCCGACCATCCGGCAGGTGCATGTGATCATGGTGATGCTGATAGACAGCAAGCGTTGCTGCAGCACGGGTTCCAAACAGTGTCTTGTATTCTGCGCTTGCAGCCACCGCAGTGGGCGTGCCCTGACAGCAGACATGGCCATTGAGACAGATGACCTGGTCAGTCGCTGCCATCACCACATGCAGGTCATGCGATATCAGCAGAACACCGCATCTGGCCTCGTCGCGTATCTTGCCAATCAGCTCATACAAGGCGATTTCACCGGAAAAATCGACGCCCTGAACCGGCTCGTCCAGCACCAGCAAATCAGGCTTGCGTGCCAGTGCACGCGCCAGCATTGCGCGCTGAAATTCGCCACCCGAAAGATTGCGGATTTCCGAATGCCGCAAATGCGCAATCCCGGTCTGTTCGAGCGCGTGGATTTCCGCGCTTTCATCCAGCCTTGCAGTGAGCCGCATGAATCGCGACACCGTCAGCGGCAGGGTCCAGTCGACATGCAGCTTTTGCGGAACATAGGAGAGCCGCAACCCGCGCGCCTGTTCAACACGGCCCTCATCCGGCTTGAGTACGCCCGATACCATTCGCGCTGTAGTCGACTTGCCTGAACCATTTGGGCCGATCAGGGTCACGATCTCGCCGCGACTGATCGACAGGTCCACTCCACGAACCAGCCATCGCCCTTCGCGTTCGATGCCGGCATTCCTAAGCGATACCAGTTTCTCGGAAACTGATGTTGCCATGGGCAGATTTTCGCCGGAATGAGGCATCACGATCCATCCAGATTAGGTTGCGCATGGATATCGCATACGTTATACCATTACACAAGCATGTAACTATATAACATATCGGAACTGGCATGAAACCAAATCCTTCTGCGCGTGTGATCGCACTTGCCGTGATCATGGTCTCATTCCTGGCGCTTCCCTCGCTGGCTGCACCCCGCGTTGTTGTCTCCATCAAGCCATTGCATTCCCTTGTAGCCGCCGTCATGCGGGGTGCCGGCACACCGTCGCTGATCGTGGAAGGCGCAGCTTCGCCCCACAATTACAGCCTTCGCCCTTCACAGGCGCGGCTGCTGCAGGAAGCTGACGTGGTCTTCTGGATCGGACAGGACCTGGAGGCCTTTCTCGAAAAACCCCTGCAAACCCTCGCACCTGATGCGGTATCGGTCGAGCTTGGCGAAACGCCGGGAATGTTTACCTTGCCCATGCGCGAAGGGGGAAGCTTCGAACCCGATACTGATGATGATCATGGCCACGGTCACGATGGCCATGACCAGGAAGGCCATGACCACCAAGGTCACGACCCGCATACCTGGCTTGACCCCGAAAACGCCAAGCTCTTCGTCAAGCGCATAGCTGATACACTAGCCGAAATCGATCCCGCCAATGAAACACTGTATCAGGGGAATGCTTCGGCCGAAATCGAACAGATCGACAAACTTATCTCTGCCACGGCACGCGCCCTGGAACCCGTCAAAAGCAGCAGGTTCATCGTCTTTCACGACGCCTATCACTATTTTGAAAACCGCTTCGGGCTGGAAGCAGCAGGTTCGCTGACGGTCAATCCGGAAATCATGCCCGGCGCAAAGCGGCTGGCCGAGATCAGGGACCAGATCGCCCACACCGGTGCGGACTGTGTGTTTGCCGAGCCACAATTCAAGCCCGCACTGGTTGGCGTGGTCACGGAAGGCACAGCAGCGCGCAGCGGCATTCTCGACCCTCTGGGGGCCGATATACCCGAAGGGCCAGAGCTTTATTCAAGCCTCATATCCAACTTGGCAAATTCATTTGTCGATTGCCTCAAACCGGCTCTATGACCGGTTCTGCGCGTTGCGGGTCTCCCGCAACACCGCCCCTTCCGGACCGGTGGACTCATAAAGCCAGTCGATGATGTCATACCAGTCATCGGCTGACTTGGCCTTCATCATCGTGTTCCGCAATTCCGCATGCGCACCGGCCGGATGATAGACATGCAGGCCTTGAGGAAAATGCCATGCAGATCGCCGCGATGCACCGCCGCATAGGGGTTCCTGAACCGCGTCCGGCTGATGCCGACGCGTTCCCTGCCGTTGATGGTGACGTCGTTATTCGGCAGCAGTGATTTCCAGCGATATTGGATCCAGCCCGTCTATCGAGCCCTCGATCCGGTCTCCCGCCACAACCGGTCCGACACCGGCTGGTGTGCCCGTGTAAATCAGGTCGCCCGGCGCCAGGTGGTAGAAGCCGGACAAATGGCTGATGATTTCCTCGACCTTCCAGATCAGGTCAGAAAGATGCGCATCCTGCTTTGTCTCGCCATTGACCGACAGCGTGATGCGTTGCGGGCCGACTGCGCCAAATTCCGCCGCCTTGGTGATCGACGATATGACTGCGGATTGTTCGACATCCTTGCCCAGATCCCAAGGCCTTTGCTTGGCGCGTTCAGCAAGTTGCAAGTCCCGCCGCGTCATGTCGAGGCCGCAGGCATAGCCGTAAACGGCATCAAGCGCATTACCGACAGCCACCTTGAAAGCAGGCTTGCCAATCGCGATCACCAGTTCCATCTCGAAGTGGAAATTCGATGTTCCCGGCGGATAGGGAATGCTCGTTCCGCTCGGCTGCAGCATCTGCGCGGACTTGGTGAAGTAGAACGGCTTTTCCCGGTCCACTTCCACCCCCATTTCAGCCGCATGGGCCGCATAATTGCGCCCGACGCAGA
>JAGRLM010000257.1 GCA_020441795.1 Nitratireductor sp. | reverse complement strand
AGATTTTTGCAGTCAGCCGGTGCCTGAGACGCACGAACCGCTGACGCTCAAGGTTGCCCACAAGGCATTCGCGCGCCCATGGCCACAACCGCTTCGCTGCTGAAGTCCTCCGAACCCGACGGCGATATCAGACCGGCGTTTGCTGCGGACAACAGTGCGAGGATGATAGAGGGCGGTTTGTAGTGCGGGGATAGATTTTTTGAGGGAGAATTTTTTCACGGCGAAATTCGGGACGCCGGAACGGCGGACCCTAAGTCCGTTATGTGGCAACAAGTGCCAACAAACCCCTTCCACTTTGCCGCGCAAGCGGGAATAGTTGCCCTGCAAGAGGGGAATCACATGAGCCACTCCGACAAGCTCGAAACATTCATCCAGCGCTGGCAGCAAAATACCGGCGGGGCGGAGCGCGCCAATTTTC
Organism: Nitratireductor sp.; assembly: GCA_020441795.1. Lineage (GTDB taxonomy): Bacteria > Pseudomonadota > Alphaproteobacteria > Rhizobiales > Rhizobiaceae > BOKV01. The sequence goes on along the minus strand of JAGRLM010000257.1, from coordinate 1,174 downwards.
CCCTGTTTCTCACCGAACTTTGCGAACTGATCGGCGTTGACAAGCCGGAGCCCGCAACCACCGACAGTGCAAACAATTCCTATGTGTTCGAGCGGGCAGTCACCTTTCGCGAGGCAGGCGACAGGACCGGTCACGGGCGTATCGATCTTTACAAGAAGGGCTGTTTCGTCCTTGAAGCCAAGCAGAGCGCCAAGCGCATCAGCCAGAAAAAACCCGACAATCAGGAAGACTTGTTCCTCGCGTCAGATGACAAGGGCCATGCCAAACGGGCAGACCGGCGCTGGGACGTGCTGATGATGAATGCCCGCCGTCAGGCGGAGGAATATGCCAAGGCCCTGCCGACGGCTGATGGCTGGCCGCCTTTCATTCTGGTTTGCGATGTCGGCTATTGCATCGAGGTCTATGCGGATTTCAGCGGGCAGGGAAAGAATTATTCGCAGTTCCCTGATCGCCGCGGCTATCGCATTTATCTCGAAGACTTGCGCAATGCAGGAATCCGGGACCGCCTCAAGGCGATCTGGGAAGCTCCCAAATCGCTTGACCCGACAGCAAAGGCCGTGCGGGCATCGCGCGAAATTGCCAAACGTCTGGCAGAGGTCTCGAAGTCGCTTGAAGCTGCCAAACACGATCCCGAAGAAGTGGCAGCCTTTCTCATGCGCTGCCTTTTCACCATGTTTGCCGAAGACATGGATTTGCTGCCCGCTGACAGTTTCAAGACGATGCTGAAAGGTTGCAAGGAAAAGCCCGAGACCTTTGCCCCCATGGTCAGCCAGTTGTGGGAGGCGATGGACAAGGGCGACTTCGCCTATGGCATTGCTGCGAAGGTGCGCCGTTTCAACGGCAACCTTTTTGCCAATTCCAGGGTCTTCGATCTCGACCGCGAGGAAATCGGCGAATTGTACCACGCAGCCGATGCCGACTGGACCGAGGTGGACCCCTCGATTTTCGGCACCCTGCTCGAACAGGCACTCTCCCCCGGCGAACGCTCGAAACTCGGCGCTCATTATACGCCGCGCGCCTATGTCGAGCGGCTGGTGATCGCCACCATCATGGAGCCGTTGCAGGAGGATTGGCGCAATGTGAGGAACACTGCCGAGCGGCTGGTTTCGGAAAGGCACAATGACGAGGCCGTGGCTGTCGTGCGCGCCTTTCACGAGACCCTGTTCAACACCCG
>JAGRLM010000256.1 GCA_020441795.1 Nitratireductor sp. | reverse complement strand
GGGGAGGCACGCGACTGCAAGCGTAGCGAAGCAGAGCGGGTGGGGGGCAAAATAGTTTTTCCTCCAAAAAATCTGTCCCCACCTCCAAATCCTCGCCCTATCATCCTCGCACTGTTGTCCGCAGCAAACGCCGGTCTGGCTCTCGGCATTTGCTGCGCAATTGCCTGCCGCCCTTCACGGCGCTTCGCTTGTTTCGGATATCGCCGTCGGGTTCGGAGGACTTCAGCAGCGAAGCGGTTGTGGCCATGGTTTCGGGAATGTTCCGTGGGCAACTTTGAGCGTCAGCGGTTCGTGCGCCCAAGGCACCGGCTGACTGCACAAATCTTCGCGCGGTGCGGTGCGGGCAAGCGCACAGCCCAGTTCTTAAGGCGACACCGCATCGCGGTTTGCTCTTTCTCAAACCACGGACGGAAATTCCGCCGCGTGAACGTGAAACCGTGGCTTTGCGCTGGGGCCTACATCCCCGGGTCGAATGCGCCCTCGGTCGAGCCGCCGGCCTCAACCCAGTCCTTGAAGGCACCGAGATTGTAGACGGTGGAAAAGCCCATGTCTTTCAGCAGCTTGCCGGAAAGGGCAGAGCGGCCGCCGGAGGCGCAATAGACCATGACCGGGCGGTCCTTGCGAAATTCCGGTGCATGATAAGGGCTGTCGCTGTCGGCGCGAAATTCCAGCATGCCGCGCGAGACATGCACGGCTCCCGCGATGCGGCCCGTCTTTTCCAGTTCCGGCGCATCGCGCACGTCAACGATCAGCGCATCACCGGCTGCGATCAGCTTTCTTGCCTCGTCGATGGAAATGCGCGGAACGGCAGCATTGGCTTCCTCGATCATGGATTTGACGGTCTTGGGCATGGTGTGTCTCGCATTTCGTTTGAATCATCGGAACATGCCAAGAATGGCATGAAATGCGTCATTCGCAAGGCATGATGGTGTTTTGCCAATTTGGTTGGCCCTATGGTGTTTTGTCAGGCCCGCGAAGTGTCAGCGCCGCCTGCCGCCGCGCCGTCGCGGCGTGCCATCCTCCGGCATCCCGTCTGCCATCAGCTTGCGTTGCGGCAGTGTGACGCGCTCGGACAATTTGGGGAAGGCATCGACCTTGTTCGGCATCGCCATGGCATAGACGAAATGCTCCTGGAATTTCGGCTCGAGTGCTGTCTCGATCTTTTCGATCCTGCGCACCGTCTGCTCGATCTCTCGGCGGTAACCACGGTTGAGCAGTGCCATTTTTGCGCCATAGCCAGCGGCATTGCCGACGGCCTTGACGTGGTCGAGGTCGCAATCTGGGATGAGGCCAAGCACCATGGCGTATTTCGGGTCGATGAAGGTACCGAATGCGCCGGCAAAGCTGATGGAGTCGACATGCGTTATGCCCTGCTTGTCCATCAGCAATTTGATGCCCGCATAAAGGGCTGCCTTGGCGAGCTGAATGGCGCGGACATCGGTCTGCTTGATGACGAGTTCCTGCTTGCCGCGCCACAGCACATAGGCATGGGTCCGGCCCTCGGAAATGATGCGGTCGGAGCGCTCGGCAAGCGAGCCGTCGATCACGCCGTCTTCCGAGATGATGCCGCTCAGGAACATTTCGGCGACGACCTCGATGATGGCAGAGCCACAGACGCCGGTAACGCCAACTGTCTCTGCCGCCTCGGCAAAGCCCGGCTCATCGGACCATTGCTCGATGCCGATGACGCGGACCCTTGGTTCCAGCGTTACGGGATCGATGCGGACGCGCTCGATGGCGCCAGGGGCAGCACGCTGGCCACAGGAGATTTCCGCGCCTTCGAAGGCCGGGCCGGTGGGCGAGGAGGCGGCCACTGTTCGCGATGCATTGCCAAGCACGATTTCGGCATTGGTGCCGACATCGACGACCAGCATCTGGCTGTCCTGGCGGTGCGGGCCTTCGCATAGCGTCACGGCAGCGGCATCCGCGCCGACATGGCCTGCGATGCAGGGCAGCATGTAGACACGAGCGCCGCTGTTGACCTCAAGGTCGAGTTCGGAAGCCTTGCAATGGATGGCACCGGAGGCCGCAAGTGCGAAGGGCGCGCCGCCAAGCTCCGTCGGGTCTATGCCCAGGAACAAATGGTGCATGATCGGATTGCCGACAAAGACAAGGTCAAGAATGTCGTGGCGGTCAACATGGCTTTCAGCGCAGACATTGCCGATGAGATTGTTGAGTGCCTCACGCACGGCGCGCGTCATGCCCTCGCGACCATCGGGGTTCATCATCACATAGGAAACGCGGCTCATCAGGTCTTCGCCGAAGCGGATCTGCGGGTTGGACGTGCCGGAAGAGGCTATGGTCGAGCCGGAAAGCAGTGACACGAGATGAAGCGCTATCGTGGTCGAGCCAATGTCGCAGGCAACGCCATAGGCTTCGTTCTTGAGGCCGGGAAAGATGGCGATGATACGCGGGCGTGAACCTTCCTCGTCATGCTGGATGGCGCAGGTGACTTTCCATTCACCGGCACGCAGCACTTTCTGGATGGTGGGCAGGAGGGCAAAGTCGACCTCCAGATTTTCCCAGCCCCAATCGCGCTCCAGTGCCTCGCGCATGCGGTCGTAATCGCCAAGCGGCTTGTGCATGTCCGGCTCTTCGACCTCGACATAGCAAAGCTGCGTTGCCGGATTGCGCTCTATGATGCGGCCATCATCGGCCTTGCGCACGACCTGGGCGTTGATCTGCAGGTCCTGGGGAATATCGACAACGAGATCGCCTTCAATATTGGTCGAGCAGGACAGTCGACGACCGGGCTTGAGATCGCGCTTTTCGGCGTAGCGGATTTCCTTGGGCGAAAATTCCGAAACGTGATCGGCTGTCGATGTTATGCCGTGCTTGGCAAAATGCCCGGTCTGGATATCGCATTGGCAGCGCCCGCAAATGCCGCGCCCGCCACAAACACTCTCGACATAGACGCCGAGTTCGCGCGCAGCATCAATGATCGGCGTGCCCTTTGGAAAGCGGCCACGCTTGCCCGAAGGCATGAACAGGACGAGAGGGTCTTTGTCAGAGGCATTCATCTTGGCGGGTTCTATCCTCTTCTGGAGGCGCGGCCAGAAGCAGCGCGGCGACCGCGTGCTCCGCCGAGGGCGGCATCGGGATCACGGTTGAAGGCAATCCAGGCGGCTCCACCATCGTCCTGGTTGAGCAGGAAATTGGCGGCGCGGATTGCTTCCATTTCCTTGCCCGGACGCGGATTGGTTGATCCAAGGCCGAACATCTTGACGAAGGTTTCATCGTCCATGTCGGCGGGCAGAATGATGCCGGCTGCTTCCACTTCGGCCTTTTTCTCGGCAATCTTCTTGGGGCCGACCGGCAGGGCGACAGGGTTCATGATGGCGCTAGTCATGCCAGCGGCATAGGCCATCGGCAGGAAAGCGTTGTTGATGCCGTGACGGTTTGGCAGGCCGAATGAGATGTTCGAGGCGCCGCATGTCGTGTTGACGCCGAGTTCCTCGCGCAGGCGGCGAACCAGCGTGAAAACCTGGTGTCCTGCTGTTGCCATCGCGCCAATCGGCATGACCAGCGGATCGACAACGATGTCATGGGCGGGAATGCCGAAATCCGCAGCGCGCTGCACGATCTTCTTGGCGACCGCAAAGCGAACATCCGGGTCTTCGGAAATGCCGGTATCGTCGTTGGAAATGGCGACGACGGCGACATTGTATTTCTTGATGAGCGGCAGAACCTTTTCAAGGCGCTCTTCTTCACCGGTGACCGAGTTGACGAGCGGACGGCCCTTGGCGACCTTGAGCCCGGCTTCCAGTGCCCCGGGCACGGAAGAATCGATGCAGAGCGGGCAGTCGGTGACTGCCTGCACGATCTCGATCATTTTCGGCATGAGCATCGGCTCGACGAAATTGTTGTCGGCATAGCGCGGGTCAGCGGCCATCTTGCCGGAAAATACCGCGCCGGAATTGATGTCGAGAACCGTTGCACCGGCAGCTACCTGCGAAATGGCGTCGGATTCGACGCGGGAGAAGTCATCACGCTCCAGTTCGTCATTGAGGATCTTGCGGCCGGTCGGGTTGATTCGCTCGCCAATGACGCAGAAGGGCTGGTCGAAGCCGATAATGACCTCCTTGGTAGCTGAGGCGACGATGGTATGGGTCATGATGGGATACTCCAGTCTTTTTGGAAAAGATATAAAGAGTTCTTTATATCGTTATGCGATGGGTTTCAATTGGTGATTTCGTTGACGATTTCCTGCGGCGTCTGCTGAACGACGGGTTCAGACAGTTCTTCCATGCGCTCGGAAATCTGCTCTTCATGTGGCAGCACTTCCCGCTTCCATGGGCGACGACCCTTCAGCACTCCGGAATCGGCGACCATTTCAGCCACATATTCCTCCTGTCGATAGGCCATGACGTGGATGCCGGAAACGCCTTCGATTTCCTTCACCTCATTGATGATGTCGATGCAGATCTGCTTGCCTTCCTT
>JAGRLM010000255.1 GCA_020441795.1 Nitratireductor sp. | reverse complement strand
AAGACGTCAACATGCAGCTCTATTTCCAGGCGTTTTCGACAGTCCTGCCCAGGCCTGGGGAACGGCCGATCCTGACTCCCGATCCCTGGCCCGGCTTTTCAATCGGCCTGTCGAACTGCCGTACCCTGAGCCGTGGCTGGATTGAAGCCGTCTCACCAGATCCGAAGGCCAAGCCGAAGATTGTCGCCAATGCCTTCAGCCATGAGAGGGACATTGCCGAAATGCTGGATGCCGTCAAATTTCTCCGCCATATTGCCGCACAACCGGCATTTCGCGATGTCATCGTCGAGGAACTCCTGCCCGGTCCATCGATTACCAGCGACGAGGACATAATCCACGATTTCCGCAAGCGCTCCGGCACGGTCTATCATCCGTGTTGCACCTGCCGAATGGGCAGTGACCCGACACAGAACGTGGTGGATGGTCGGCTTCGTGTCCATGGTATCGGCAACTTGCGCATTGCCGACGCGTCGATCTTTCCAAATATCACCACAGGCAATACAAATGCCGCAGCCATTGCGACGGGCTGGCGCGGTGCGAAATTCATTCTGGAGGACAACCAATGATCATCAAGGATGTGAAGACCTGGGTTGTCGGCAATCCGCCGCCACAGACCGGCGGGCGCTATTTCATTTTCGTGAAACTGACCACGGATGGCGGGGTCGTTGGGTATGGCGAGGCCTATAACGCCACATTCGGCCCGCATGTAACCGCGAAGATGATCGAGGATGTGGCGGCGCGCTATCTCGTCGGGCGAGATCCGCATGACATCGAGACGTTTTTCCGGCTGTGCTATTCCTCCGGCTTCACCCAGCGCCCCGACGTCTCGATGATGGGCTGTTATTCGGCGCTGGAAATGGCCTGTTGGGACATTATCGGCAAGGAAGCGGGCAAGCCTGTCTACAAGCTGTTGGGAGGCCAGGTGCACGAGGCACTTCGCTCCTATACCTATCTCTACCCCAAAACCGGATCGGTCTATCCCAGCGATATCGGCGACACGAAGAACGTCTACAACGATCCCGACATGGCAGCCGAAGCGGCACTCGAAGCCGTCGAACAGGGCTTCAATGCCGTCAAGTTCGATCCCGCCGGTCCCTACACCATCTATAGCGGCCACCAGCCGCGACTGGTGGATATCGAATTGTCAGCGGCCATGTGCAAGGCCGTTCGCGAGGCAGTGGGAACCCGCGCCGACATTCTGTTCGGTACGCATGGGCAATTCACTGCCGCAGGCGCCATCCGCATGGCAAAGGCAATCGAACCCTATGATCCGCTGTGGTTCGAGGAACCGGTTCCGCCCGACATGCCCGAGGTAATGGCACAGGTGGCGCGCGCGACCTCCATTCCGGTCGCCACCGGCGAACGGCTGACGACCAAATACGAGTTTGCCCGCATCATCGAAAACCGTTCGGCCGGCATCATCCAGCCCGATCTCGGACGCTCCGGCGGAATATTGGAAACCAAGAAGATTGCGGCCATGGCCGAGGCCTACCACATTCTCGTGGCCCCACACTGCTATTGCGGGCCGATTGTGGGTGCTGCCAATGCGCAATTGGCTGCAACGCTTCCCAACTTTCTGATCCTGGAATCCATCAAGACCTGGGACGGGTTCCATGAAACCCTTCTGAAGAAGAAACTGCACTGGGAAGACGGCAAGGTGATTCCCTCGAAGGAGCCGGGACTCGGTGTCGAACTGAATGAGGATGTCTGCGACGCCCATCCCTGGGATGGCCCGATGCTGCATCTGGAAATGACACGGCAGGCACTGTTTCCGTGAGGCAGATGTGCCGGGTTCAGGCGTTCCAGTCCTCGACCGCAAACCCGGGGATGGCGAAAAATGCCTTGTCGTTCGTCACAAGGATGCGCCCTTCGTGAAGGGAATGCGCGGCAATCAGCATATCAATTGATCCGAGCCCCAAACCGGCTTTGACAAGCCGGGCTCGCAATCGGCCATAACTGAGCGCCACCTCGCCATTCCATGGCAGGATATTCACCTCCGCCATGAACAGGCTGACGGCATGGCGGAGCCTTGTTGCTTCGGGACGAAGCGCAAGACCAAACTCGATCTCGCCAGCTGTGATTGCGGAAACACAGAATTGGCCTGGCGGCGTTGCGGTAACCTTCTCAAGCAGTTTCTCGGATCGGCGCGAGACGATTGCGCTTACCACATTGGTGTCCAGCATATATTTCGCGGTCATGCGAATGGATCATCCCTGCCCGTCTGATCCTGATCGCGCCACGGAAAACCCTCTGTCGTCTTATCGGATTCGGGAACCGTCGCGACAGCGGCAAGAAAAGCATCCCAACTTCCCGTTCGGTGCTGTTTTGCAGTCAGCAGCACGCCTCCAGTTGCCATGTCACGACGAATTTCCACCTCTGTGCCAGGAAAGCGGAATTCAGCCGGCAGTCGTACAGCCTGGCTGCGGCCATTCATGAAGAGTTTTGCGGTGTCTGGCATTCACAACTCCAGCCTCATCTTGGTATATACTGCAATATATACCAACACGGACTGAAACTCAAGGATGGCAGTTGTCCCCTATTCCCGGAAATCCTCGCCGTCGCGGTCCAGCAATTGCAGGATCGCATCCATGAACTTGCGATCGGCGCCGGGATAGTTCTCCCAGTCGCGCGCGGTCTTTTCCGCAACCGCGTCGGAAAGCACCTTCAGCTTCTTCTGCGTCCACAAGGCCTTGATATAGGTCTCTGCCGAGCGCTCGAAATAATAAAGCCGGTTGAAAGTGTCGGCCACCGTGTCGCCAAAAACCATGACGCCGTGATTGCCCATGACCAACACCTTTTTCGCCGGATCGGTGAGCAGCGAACACACGCGTTCGCCCTCTTCCTCGAAGGCCATGCCGCCATAGTCGCGGTCAAAGGCGATGCGGTTGAAAAACGCGGCCGTGTTCTGGTCAAT
>JAGRLM010000254.1 GCA_020441795.1 Nitratireductor sp. | reverse complement strand
GCAATATTGTCGACATTGCCACCGGAAAAGCCCTCCGGCGCGGTAAAGAGCAGTTCGATGATGTGACTTGCCGGAAGCGCCTCATCCACATTTCGCTTGATCGTCAGCTGCATTCCGAGCCCGCGGCCAGGAACATCAAGCTGGCCACGAATGACCGCTTCTGGCGGCAAACCATCCGCCGGTGCTTCTTCCGCCAGCGACCAGACTATGGCAGCATTGTCACGTGTGGCACCTGCACCGCTGGTACCTTCCTCATAAAGATAAGCCTTCTGCGCTATCGCCGGAACCCCGGCATCTGCCGGATTTTGTGCAGCCGTATCGGTTTGCGCACCATTATTGGCATCCTCATTGGCACCAGCCTCATCGACTGCCCGCACTTCGCCGGTCTCTGCCGCTGGCGCGGGCTCACTTACTGCAGGCGCAGTTTCGGCGGCGCTGTCCAGAGCTGCGGTATCGCTGTCATTGGGCAGCGGGGTTGATCCGGGATCTTCATCCAGCGGCTCACCGGCAACGGTCTCGCCATCTTGGCCAAGCCTGACATTCTCCTTTGAATCTTCAGGCACCACTTCGCGCGGCTGCGCCTTGTTGTCAGCGACCGCCGGTGTTTCAGCTGGAGCGGTCTCCGCAGGCTTTTCCGCGACCTGCGGCTCGGCTGACCCGCCGCCCAGAATGGTATTGAAGGCATCTGCGCGCCACAATGCGTAACCGCCACCTGCCATGGCAAGCAGCAGGAGCAGGCCAACGACAATGCCGGTCATGCGTCCGGAGCGCGACGGCTTTTCCTCCAGAACCGATGCGCGCTGCCTAACCTTGGCGCGCCCACCTTGCGCCCTGTCGAAATTGTCCAGTTCGTCGAGCGACGAATCATAGGCAGGACTGGATGCAGGCTGTGCCCTGCCAACCGGCTGAGTGCGAACCTGCGGAGCTACCGTTGCACCGGCATTGGACTGCAAACCCGGTGCCCGTGCCGCAGGCGGTATGGTTGTCGTCTTGACGCTTGCAACAACCGGCCGGACAACGCGTTGGCCGGAGCCAGGCAATTGTCCACTGACCTGCGCGGGTGCCGGAGATGGTTTGTTGACGACCGGACGCGTGGCACCAGCAGATGTCTGTGGAGCGGCGGGCGAAACTGTCGGCTGTGCGGGTTGAGCAGGTTGCGCTGGCCGCGCGGGGATCGGCTGCCCGAATTCGCCGGAGGGCTGCGGCTTTGGCTGCGGTGTGGCAACCGGCCTTGTAACCGACAATGGTGCTGTTTCGGGTTTCGGCGCTTCTGCGCTTCGTTCCGCAATCACGGTTTTTGATGGCGCAGGCGCGAACTCTTCATCAATCTCGCTGATTGCCTGCTCAAGCAGCCCCATCTGGCGCGCAATGGCATCTTCGCTTGGCGGCGGATTGATGGAACGCAGCTGCCGATCAATCGCTGCACGCGCCTTGGCATACACGGCCCTGCGCGTTTCCGCAGTGTTCGAAGGCAAACCTGAAACAGTCTTCTTCAGTATCGAATAGTAATCAGCCATCTACGCTACCACCTGCATCTTGCCTGCCATTCACCATTTCCCGAGAGAATTGACGATTGCCAGCGCCCCGCTACGCCTGTTTACACGAAACTTTGTTCCAATTGCCGCAAAACTTTCAACCGGCCCACAAACTTCTGCAATCAAGGCTGTCATGCCCTCCACTGTCAGGGTCAGGACCCTAATCTTGAAACGGGTCTTGAACAAGTATCGTGTCTTCGCGTTCCGGGCTTGTTGACAACAGCGCAACCGGAGCACCGATCAATTCCTCGATAAGGCGCACATATTTGATCGCCTGAGCTGGCAATTCAGCCCAGCTGCGCGCTCCAACCGTTGAATCCTTCCAGCCTTCCAGACTGGTATATACAGGCTCCACCCTTGCCTGCTGGCCCTGGCTTGCCGGCAGATAATCGATCTCGCGCCCATCGAGCATGTAACCGGTGCACACCCGGATTTCATCAAGACCGTCGAGAACATCAAGCTTGGTCAGCGCAATTCCGGTAATGCCGTTGGTTGCAACCGCCTGGCGCACCAATACAGCGTCAAACCAGCCGCAGCGACGCTTGCGCCCCGTCACCGTGCCAAATTCATGGCCACGGGTTCCCAGGAACTCGCCAACCTCGTTTTGCTGCTCGGTCGGAAACGGCCCCTCACCCACACGGGTTGTATATGCCTTGGTAATGCCCAGCACATAACCGATCGAGCCAGGGCCCATGCCGGAACCGGCCGCAGCCTGTCCCGCAACGGTATTGGACGACGTCACATAGGGGTAGGTCCCATGGTCAATATCAAGCAAGGTGCCTTGTGCGCCCTCGAAAAGGATGCGGGCGCCCGAGCGCTTCTTCTGGTCGAGCAGGCGCCACACCGGCTCTATGTACGGAATGAGCTGGTCACGAACAGACGACAATTCGTCGAGTATGACCGAATGGGAAATCTCGTCCTGGCCAAGCCCGCGCCGCAAGGCGTTGTGATGTGTCAAGAGGCGGTCGATCTTGCCCGGCAGGCTTTCGAGATTGACCAGATCCATCATGCGAATGGCGCGGCGACCGACCTTGTCTTCATAGGCAGGACCAATGCCGCGTCGCGTGGTCCCGATCTTGGTCCCGGAATTGGACGCGGCATCTTCGCGCAAACCGTCCAGTTCGCGATGCAGAGAGAGGATCAGCGTGGCGTTTTCGGCAATTCGCAGGTTTTCCGGCGTCACACTCACACCTTGCTGCCCTAGCCGCGCAATTTCTGCGACCAGCGCATGCGGGTCGATCACGACCCCATTGCCGATGACCGCAAGCTTGCCGGGGCGAACAACGCCCGATGGCAATAGCGACAGCTTGTAGCTGGTTCCATCTATGACCAGCGTATGACCGGCATTGTGCCCGCCCTGGAAACGGACTACCACATCGGCGCGCTCCGACAGCCAGTCAACGATCTTGCCTTTGCCCTCGTCCCCCCACTGGGAGCCGATTACCACCACATTCGCCATTACCAATTCCCTGGAAGTCGCAAACGCTGTTTGCGTTTGCATGATTGCCGCTGTGAAAGCGGTTGTTATTAGCCCCGAATGCGTCCAAACATCAAGCCATCGTCCCTTCCCGGTCACGCCAACAGGAAACAAACTTGCTGATACTGCGCCGAATTTCGAGCCAGCCTTATGTTTTGCTGACGCTCACTGCCCTGATCTGGGCCGGAAATGCCATTGCTGGGAAAATGGCTGCCGGCCATATCTCCCCGTTTCTGCTGACCAGCCTGCGCTGGACAATCGCTTTTTCCGTGCTCATTCCAATATCGTTTCGATACGTGAAGAATGACTGGCCGCTGATCCGCAAGAACATCATCTTCATGTTTTTGCTCGGAGCCATCGGCTTCACGCTGTTCAACAACCTGTTTTATCTCTCGCTCAACTACACGACCGCGATCAACGTTGCCATCGAACAGGCATCCATGCCGCTGGTGGTTTTCGGCCTCAATTTCATGCTGTTCGGCATCCGCGCCAACTGGATGCAGATCCTCGGTTTCATCCTGACAATCTTCGGCGTTGCCTTGACCGCAACCCATGGCAACCTCGCCGGTATCACCTCCCAGGAAGTCAATTTTGGCGACCTCGTGATGTTGGCAGCCGTGCTCGCTTATGGCGGCTATTCGGTCATGATTTCGCGCAAGCCGCAAATTCACTGGCTTTCTTTCATTACAGTGCTTGCGGGAGCAGCACTCATCACATCCATTCCCTTCACCCTGTGGGAATTTGGAACCGGCAGATTGCTGCTGCCAGATACCAAGGGCCTTGCACTGACGGTTTACACTGCGATCTTCCCGGCAATTGTTGCGCAGGTCCTGTGGGTTCGCGGCCTTGATATCATCGGTTCCAATCGCGGCGGGGTGTTTATCAACGTGGTGCCGATTTTTGCATCCATCATGGCGGTTTTCCTGCTGGGTGAGGATTTCCGCCTGTACCATGCCATCGCCATGGTACTGGTTCTGATCGGTGTCTGGATGAGCCAGAAACAGCACGCCGCCGGCTGATTGTCGCAGCCGACGGCGCAAGGCTGGTAACGGGAAATTTCCGTTTACCCGACGTCGAATTCCAGCGGCTTTGCCTGCTTGAACAATCCGCCGGAAAGCAGCTTGTCGAGCACTGGCGGTTCCACCGGAGCATCAAGATAAAGCAGCGCAATGGCATTCCCGCCAGGCGCATCACGCCCAAGCTGGAAATTGGCGATATTTACACCCGCCTGGCCAAACACCGTGCCGAGCGTGCCGATAATGCCCGGCACATCGTCATTGGTGGTGTAAATCATGTGGCGACCGATCTCGGCGTCGAGATTGATGC
>JAGRLM010000253.1 GCA_020441795.1 Nitratireductor sp. | reverse complement strand
TTCTCGACCTGGCCGATGGTCATGGCCCTGCTCCGGGCGAAGCTTGATGCAGACAAGGCTGCCGAGAAGGCAAATGAGCGGAATCCCGATGCCCGAGACCTGGAGGAGGGACGCCTTCAGGTCTCGGACGCTTTGATCAAGTCCCTCAACAGGCCGAAACGTTGATCGAAATTGCTTCCATCCTTTCCCGCGCGTTAATGGTGGCGGAAGTCAAAGGCGAATACGGTGGTCAAAAGGGACAACGTTATGGCGGAACCGCAACTATCCGTTCGAAGCGCAAAAGCACGTGACCTCGCACACCGCTTGGCGCGTCGCGAACATCGCTCTATTGCAGAGATCGTCGAATGCGCCCTTGAGGCTTATGAGCTGCGCGAAATAGGCCGAGAACCGGCGTCGGAGTTTTACCGGCGCGTGTCCAATGAATTTGGCACCGATATTGATCTCGAGGAGGTCATACGTTCTGACCGGAAATCTGATGAGAGACTTTAACTTTGACGTTTCTGAAGACGATAGGGTGGATGTGATGAAGAAGTCGGAGTTCTTGAACGCAGGCGATCGTATCCGTGAACTTCCCGCGGAAAGGCGAGATCGCATCGTTGGCGCCGCGCAAGTGATGGCAGAAGCGCATGAAGCGTGGTTTCGTGGAAAGGTTCTGAAGGCATTGAACGATGAAGGGTCGACATTATCGCATCAGGTTGTCATGGACGAAGCGCAGTCGCTCATAGACAGAAAGCGTAATAGAAACTGATCGGGGAAGGCGCGCAGACCTGGTTCCGATCTCGGTCATGCTTTTGCGCGTAGTTTTTCAACCACCTTGGATAAAGGCATTGCGCGCAGACCGTCTTTGGCGGGGATGTCCTGATCGCCGGCATAGACGAGGATTTTCTGATCCACATTGATATCTTCGACCGCCTGATGGAAGCCGCGTGAGACCTTCGGGGCCGTCGTCCTTTTGATCTCAAGCGCCCAGATCGTTCCATCGGGCAGCCTCAACAGCAGATCGAGTTCGGCGCCGGCAGATGTGCGATAGAAATAGGGCTCGGTTCCGGCAGGGGAGGCAGCGATCAGCGTTTCGATGCAAAACCCTTCCCAGCTGCCGCCGACGACCGGATGGCCCAAAAGGCTCTCCAATGTTCCAAGTCCAAGCAAAGCATGAACCAAGCCGCTGTCCCGGACATAGATCTTGGGCGACTTCACGAGGCGTTTGCCGACATTTGCATGCCATGGCTGCAGGCGCCGCACCAGCATCAGATCGACCAGCAGATCAAGATAACGCCCGACAGTTTGCCCGGAGACGCCAAGACCTTCAGCGAGGGCGGCTGCATTGGACAGTCCCCCTTGTGCGTGGGCGAGCATTGTCCAGAACCGGCGCAGCGTCTCCGCCGGAATTCGCGGCCCCAAAGCGGGAATGTCCCGTTCGAGATAGGTGCGCAGAAAATCATCGCGCCACTCCAGGCTTGCACGGTCGCTTTCAGCCTGGAAACTGTCCGGAAAGCCGCCGCGAAGCCAAAGCGTGCTCAAGTTCCCGGGGCCAACCTCATCAATCAGCAAGGGCGGCATCTCGATATAGCGAACGCGGCCCGCGAGTGACTCGGCCGATTGATGCAACAGGACATTTGACGCCGATCCAAGCAACAGGAACTGCCCTGTGCGGAAGCCTGCGCGGCGTCGCGTGTCGATCTGTCCGCGGAGCGTCTTGAACAGACCGGGCGACTGTTGGACTTCATCAAGAATCACGAGCTTTCCTATCTGCTCATCGAGATAAAGGTCGGGCTCTGCCAAAATTTGCCGATCAGCTTCCCGTTCAAGATCGAGGTATACCGATGGGCGTTGTCGCGCTATTTCCATTGCAAGTGTCGTCTTGCCAACCTGCCGGGGCCCGAGGAGGACAACGGCGGCTTGGCGTTCAAGTGCAGACAGAACGATTTGATTGGCTATTCGCTGATACATACCTTGCATTTATTCCATGACGTGGAAGAATTGCAAGGATAAATAATTCTCGATCAGTGCGCTCCCAGCGGTCAAAAGCCTTCAATCAACCCCAATCGCCTTGCCCGATCCAGCAGGTTCTTGACCGACGAGGGCGACCATTTGGCGCCGCCACGTGGGGTGCGTTCATGCAGGCGTTCGAGCTGGTTCGCGATCTCGCGCAGGGTGAGCTCGGGATTGGCCTCGTGAATCCCGGCAACAAGGGTCATCAATCGGTCTTCAGCCGGGCGTGGCGGCGATTTCCTGAGTAAAGCAGCATCGGCCATGCCTTCGGCTACCATCCATTTGACAGCGCGTCGCAGCCGCTCCGGTGTCCAGTTCAGCCCGCGCTGCTTGAGAAACCGGGCAATATCGTCCCATGTGTGGTCCGGGCGCATGCGGCGGACAATGGGCAGCCATTGTTGAGCCGTTGATTGGAGCCGCGCGCCGTAGGCCGCTTTCTGGGCGGCCGTCATCTTGGCGAGCGCTTCCGGCCGTCGTTCACGGATGCCCGGATTGCCTGGCAGCTTGCCTTTCGCTTTGGCAGCCTTGATCCCGGCCTTGGTTCGCTCCGAAATCAGCGCGCGTTCAAGCTGAGCGACAGCGCCGAGGACTTGCAGCGAGAACATGCCCTGTGGCGTGGTCGTGTCGATCGGATCCTTCAGCGACCGGAAATGCGCACCCTTGGCCGTGAGATCCTCGATGACATCGAGCAAATGGCTGACCGAGCGCGCCAGGCGG
>JAGRLM010000252.1 GCA_020441795.1 Nitratireductor sp. | reverse complement strand
TATGGGGCCACAGCCAATAGTTACCACAAACGGGGTCGCAAACCGGCGCCGAGAACGGACTTCATGAAAGATCCGCAGATCATTGCCCAACGGCAGAAAGCGCTGGCAGGGATGGAGGCTTCGGAATGACCTGCAGACATGGTCTAAAAGCTAAAGCCGAAGGAGTGCTTGATGACCCGCCCCCTTCCGGGCTTTGCAACCCCGACCAGCCAGCCCGTCAGGGGGCTGACCGTCAGAGCAAGCGGCGAGCTATAAGTGTCGCATTTCTATCCGGCTGAAGATGTCGCGCCTCTAACCAGCGTTGACAACATCTCTAGGCTCAGGACCTATTAATTTGCGTTGATGCGATTTGTATGATTCAGGATGGCAAAGGAGTTTGCCATGGCTGATTTGTTTTTGCTCTCACCCGAACAGATGGCGAAGATCGAGCCGTTCTTTCCACTTTCCCACGGTGTTCCGCGTGTTGATGACCGGCGGGTTATCTCGGGCATCGTCTATGTGCTCAAATATGGGCTTCAGTGGAAGGATGCGCCGAAGGAATATGGACCGCATAAGACGCTGTACAACCGTTTCCGTCGCTGGACGGAACTAGGCGTGTTCGATAGAATTTTCAGCAACCTGGCCGCAAGCAGCGGCCCACCCGGTACGCTTATGATCGACGCAACACACCTCAAGGCTCACCGTACCGCGTCGAGCCTCGTAAAAGGGGGCTTCTTCCCCGGCACATTGGCCGCACAAAGGGCGGGTTGAACACCAAATTGCATGCCGTATGCGACGGCGAAGGTCGTCCCATCGCGATGTGCCTGACAGCGGGACAAGTCTCCGACCACATCGGCGCCAAGATCCTGTACCCGGCGCTGCCCGATGGCGGCAGTGCGACCATGATCGCGGACAAAGGCTACGACTCCGACGAATATCGCGACGCACTCAAAGCCAAGGATATCAAATCCTGCATTCCGCCGAGAAAAGGACGGAAGTCGCCCGCATCATTCTGCAAAACCCAATACAAACAACGCCATAAGATCGAGAATATGTTCGGAAGGCTCAAGGACTGGCGCCGTATTGCCACGCGCTACGACCGACGTGCCGACATCTTCATGGCTGCAATCACCATCGCAGCAATCGTTATATGGTGGATTCAATGAGTCCTGAGCCTAGCTCGTTTTGGCTCCTTGCCGATCTCCGGGTGAGATTGGTCAGGCCCTAGTACTAGTCAGCGATTCTGACCTCTGTCTTCCATTCCTCGCATTTGGCATTCAGATCGCCCGGCAATGGCGCGTCGATAAAGACAGCATCCAATTCCGCAAGTGAAGCGATGCGAACCGGCGCAGACCGCTCGAATTTGGAAGCATCGGTTACGAGAAAAATCTTGCGCGCGTGACGGATGATCGATTTCGAAACGCGCACTTCCCGCAGATCGAAATCGAGTAGGTCGCCATCATCATCCAGCGCCGATGCGCCGATAATGGCAATATCCACTTTGAATTGCTCGATCATTTGCGTGGCAATATCCCCCACGAGACCGCCATCAGAGCGGCGCAGCGTGCCGCCAGAGACAATGATTTCGCAATGCGGATTGCCGGCCATAATGTTGGCGACATTCATATTGTTGGTCACAACTGTTATGTCGCGATGATCAAGAAGCGCCCGCGCAACCGCCTCTGTCGTCGTGCCGATGTTGATAAACAGAGAAACACTATCCGGCACATGCTCGGCAACCAGGCGCGCGATCCGGTCCTTCGCATCTGAATTGAGGCTGCGGCGCTCGTCATATTCGATATTCGTTACGCCGCTGCGGACCATCGCGCCGCCGTGCACACGGCTGATGCGGCCTTCCGATTCCAATTCTGTCAAATCGCGCCGCACGGTCTGTACAGTTACGTCGAAATGCTCAGCCAATTGCTCGACAGTCGCCTTCCCTTCGGCGCGGATCAAGGAGAGCATTTCGTTCTTTCGCAACGAACTCATGAGCGCTTTCTTTCGTTTCTTTTCGGTACTTTCCACAATGGCCTGTGAATGTCCATCTTGCAGCGCAATAGGCGCGCGAACGCTCCAATGCACTGAAAACGAACGCAATTCGCCATAATTCCGACTCGGTTTTGCGCATTGCACAATCGATTTATTCCAAAACGAACATTTACTAACACAATTCATGTTGCCTTTTGTATCGGATTGCGCAATAAACCGCCGTGGAGGAGACGTGCAGACCAATGGCCAATTCGCCCGACATCGTCGATTTGTTTGTTATTGGCGGCGGCATCAACGGATGCGGCATCGCCCGTGACGCGGCTGGTCGTGGCCTGTCTGTAACACTGGCAGAGATGAATGATCTCGCGTCCGCAACCTCCTCTGCTTCGACAAAATTGTTTCATGGAGGCCTGCGCTATCTGGAATATTTCGAATTCCGGCTCGTGCGCGAAGCCCTGATCGAGCGGGAAATTCTGCTCAAGGCGATGCCCCACATTTCATGGCCGATGCGCTTCGTGCTTCCGCTGCATCAGACCATGCGCTTTGAAAGCGACACGCCAACATCGCGGCTGCTGTCCATCATCATGCCTTGGATGAAAGGCCGCAGACCGGAATGGCTGATCCGTCTCGGCCTGTTTCTCTATGACAATATGGGCGGCCGGAAAATTCTGCCCGGCACGCGCACTCTGGATCTGACTGCGGACCCGGCAGGCAAGCCCCTGCAAGCGAAATTTGCACGGGCGTTCGAATATTCTGATTGCTGGGTGGAAGACTCCCGCCTTGTCGTTCTCAATGCACGCGATGCGCAAGCGCGCGGCGCCACCATATTGACCCGCACAAAAGTCGTCTCCGCAGAGCGCACCGATGGCCACTGGACCATCGAACTCCTCGATACGATGACCGGCGACAAAAGCCGCATCAAAGCCCGCGCGCTCGTCAATGCAGCAGGGCCTTGGGTGGAAAATGTAGTGCGCGGCGTCATTCGTATGAATTCGACCGAGGGCGTGCGCCTCGTCCGCGGCAGTCACATCGTCACGAAACGCCTTTTCGATCATGACAAATGCTATTTCTTCCAAGGTGAAGACGGCCGCATCATTTTCGCGATTCCTTATGAAAATGATTTCACGTTGATTGGCACTACGGATCAGGAACACGAGGGCGAGCCGCACGAGGCAGTCTGCACCGACACGGAGCAGGACTATCTGTGTGCTTTCGCATCGCGCTATTTCGAAAAGCCGGTGACCCGCGACGATATAATCTGGACCTATTCCGGCGTGCGCCCGCTCTATGATGACGGCGCTTCGTCCGCGACCGCCGCGACCCGCGATTATGTTCTTTCGCTCAACACCGAAGGCGGCGCGCCTGTTCTGTCCGTATTCGGCGGTAAAATCACCACCTATCGACGGCTGGCGGAAAGCGCGATGGAAAAGCTCACGCCGTTTTTCAAAGGCGCAGACAAGGTCTGGACGGAAGGCAAGGCCCTTCCCGGCGGCGACTTTCCGGTCAGCGGGTTTGATGCGCTGGTGGAAAACCTGACCAAGGCTGCGCCATTCCTGACACCGGAAAATGCCAAGCGCCTCGTGCGCGCCTACGGCACCGAGGCGATGCAAATCGTCCAAGGCGCGAAGACCGCGGCTGACCTAGGCACAGATTTCGGCGCCGGTCTCACAGCCGCTGAAGTGAACTGGCTGATGCTCAACGAATACGCCGTCACGGCAGAAGATGTCGTGTGGCGCCGATCAAAACTCGGCCTTCGCATGAGCGTCGAAGAAATCGCAGCGCTCGACCGCTGGATGCAACAAAACATGAAGCGCAAACCCAATGCGCTCGCCGCCGAATAGGCAAGAAGGAGGAAACGATGACGCTGAAGCTGGATGGCGTTTCGAAAAAAGTGGCGGGGCAGACCCACATTCATCCAACCGATCTCGTTTTGGAGAAAGGGACTATGAATGTTCTGCTCGGCCCCACGTCATCGGGCAAAACCTCGCTGATGCGACTGATGGCCGGCCTCGACAAGCCGACAGAGGGGCGCGTTTTCTGGAATGGTGAGGATGTCACCGGCCAGCGAGTTCAAGACCGGCAAGTCGCCATGGTCTATCAGCAATTCATCAATTATCCGTCCATGACGGTCTACGACAACATCGCTTCCCCGATGCGGCTTCTGGGCAAATCGAAGAGCGAAATCGACGAAGCCGTTCAAAAAGCCGCGGGATTGATGAAGCTCACACCAATGCTTGAGCGCAAACCGCTGGAACTATCCGGCGGCCAGCAGCAGCGATGTGCCCTTGCGCGCGCCCTCGTAAAAAATGCCGGCCTTGTGCTTCTTGATGAGCCGCTGGCGAACCTTGACTACAAATTGCGAGAGGAACTGCGCGTCGAAATTCCGAAGATTTTCGAAGAAGCCGGTTCGATCTTTGTTTATGCGACAACCGAGCCGGAAGAGGCGCTGCTTCTTGGTGGCAACACGGCAACGCTGTGGGAGGGCGGCGTCACGCAGTTCGGCCCGACCCCGGAAATCTATCGCAATCCTGTCGATGCGACGACGGCGCGTGTCTTCTCGGACCCGCCGATGAATTTCCTGAAAATCTCCAAGGCCGGGCCGAAAATTATGTTCGGCGCGTGCCAGTCGTGCCCGGCAACGGGCACATTGGCGGACCTGACAGACGGGCGTTACCTCGCCGGTTTCAGGCCGAACCATCTGGCGCTGGAACCGAAGTCAGCAGCTTCGCTGCGCTTTGATTGCACCGTCTCGGTGACCGAAATCACGGGCTCTGAAACCTTTATCCACCTGAACCACGGCGCGGACCGCTGGGTGGGTCTGGTACATGGTGTGCAGGATCTCGACACGGGCGATGCGGTGCAGATTTTCCTTGATCCCGCCCATGTCTACATTTTCGGCGAAGACGGCAAACTGGTGGCGTCCGCCGCCTATGCAAAGGCGGCGTGAGGAAAAGACCATGGCAAAAATCACGCTTTCAAAACTGGCCCATTCCTATCTTCCCGCTCCAAAGGGCGATGACGATTACGCGTTGAAGGAAATGGATCACGTCTGGGATGACGGTCAGGCCTATGCGCTGCTTGGTGCCTCCGGATGTGGAAAATCGACCTTGCTGAACATAATTTCGGGCCTTTTGACACCATCGCAAGGACGCATTCTATTTGGCGAAACTGATGTCACCAATGCGCCGACAGCCGCTCGCAATATTGCGCAGGTTTTCCAGTTTCCCGTCGTCTACGACACGATGAGCGTGCGTGAAAATCTGGCGTTTCCGCTAAAAAACCGCGGTGCGGAAGTCGGCTATATCCAGCGCCGCGTCAGCGAAATCGCAGCCATGATCGGCATGGAGGATGTGCTGGATCGCAGGGCGCGCGGCCTGACTGCCGACGCAAAGCAAAAGATCTCGCTTGGCCGCGGCATGGTGCGCGAAGATGTGAACGCGATCCTCTTCGACGAGCCGCTCACTGTCATCGATCCCCATATGAAATGGGAACTGCGCACGCAGCTGAAAAGCCTGCATCGCCAGTTCGGTCACACGATGATCTATGTCACCCATGACCAGACCGAGGCGCTCACTTTCGCTGACAAAGTGGTCGTCATGTTTGATGGCCGTGTCGTCCAGATGGGCACACCGCAGGAACTGTTTGAAACACCCGAACACACATTCGTCGGCTACTTCATCGGTTCGCCCGGCATGAATGTGATCCCCGCCCGCATTGAGGGCACCCGCGCCTATGTCAACGGCTCGCACATCCAGCTTGCAAACGGTTATGGCGATCTTTCGGGCAAAATCGAAATCGGCGTGAGACCGGAGTTTGCCACCCTTTCGAAGTCGGAAGGACTCCCGGTCAACATCCGCCGTGTCGAAGATGTCGGCCGCCATAAAATTGTGCGCGCCGACTTCTTCGGCACCGACATCAACATTGTCGCGCCGGAAGGCGCTGAGATTGGCGCGGACATGAACCGTGTCACCTTCCGCCCTGATCGCGTGAATGTTTACGCAGACGATTGGCGCGTTGCAGGAAAGGCCGCGTGATGGAAAAGACAGTCAATCAAAAGGCCTGGTTCCTCGTTCTTCCGGTTCTTGTTCTCGTTGCGTTTTCCGCCGTGATCCCGCTGATGACCGTTGTCAATTATTCGCTTCAGGATACGTTCGGAAACAATCAGTTCTTCTGGGCCGGCCTTGAATGGTTCGAGGAAATGCTCACCTCCGACCGCGTGCACAATGCACTGGGTCGTCAGGTTATTTTCTCGGCAATAATTCTCGCAATTGAGGTTCCGCTCGGCATTTTCGTCGCGCTCAACATGCCGAAAAAGGGCTTTTGGGCGTCCTTCTGCCTCGTGCTGATGGCTCTGCCCTTGCTGATCCCGTTCAACGTCGTCGGCACAATCTGGCAGATTTTCGGGCGCGTCGACATCGGCCTCCTCGGCCATGTGCTTGCCGCCATGGGTGTCGAATACAATTACACCAACAATGTCTTCGATGCCTGGGTGACTGTCATTGTGATGGATGTCTGGCACTGGACATCGCTTGTCGCCCTGCTCGCCTATGCCGGTCTCCAGTCCATTCCGGAAGCCTATTATCAGGCCGCGAAGATTGATCAGGCGAGCCGCTGGAAAATCTTCCGCTTTATCGAATTGCCCAAGATGCAGGGCGTTCTGCTGATCGCCATTTTGCTGCGCTTCATGGACAGTTTCAT
>JAGRLM010000251.1 GCA_020441795.1 Nitratireductor sp. | reverse complement strand
CGAGCCTTGCGGCATGCGGGTCATGCGCTTGCGGGCATCGGTGAATTCGATGCCGCGTTCGGCGTAGTGGCGTTCCAGGATTTCGGTCGCGCGCGGGTCATGGATCACCGGGAGGTCGAAGGCAGCGCCAATGGCATCCGCGGTGATATCGTCATGGGTTGGGCCTATGCCGCCAGAGGTGAAGACATAATCATTGCGCTGGCGCAGCGCATTCACGGCTTCAACGATTGCCGCCTGGTCGTCCGAGACGATGCGCACTTCCATGAGGTCTATACCCAGCAGCGTCATCACTTCGGCCAGATGGCCGATATTCCTGTCCTTGGTGCGGCCTGACAATAATTCATCGCCGATTGCCAGCATGGCTGCGGTTACCGTTTCGGTCATGATTGTCTCCGCTGATTGACGGCCTGTGTTGCAACGGCCAATGGTTCGATACTGTAATGACGCTTGAACGCAGCGCATTCAAGGGATAGTCAGGTCACATGCCAGATGGCAACCAGTGCGGGCATGGCGGAATTGGTAGACGCAAGGGACTTAAAATCCCTCGGCCACAAGCTGTCCGGGTTCGAGTCCCGGTGCCCGCACCATTCATTTCACCATGATTTCCGTTATTCGTCCCTACAATTCCAATCATGTTCACGGGACTGCGACCTGTTCACAAGGTCCCGGTTATTCCGCTTCGGATACAGCCCAGACGCGATTTTCCGCGCGTGACGCGTTTGCCAAAAGTGCAGGAAGCAGGAGTTCGTTTGCGCAATCTTCGAAATCCCTAAACATTCGTTAGCAGGATCGGGAAAAGGTCATCATACATTTGAACAGGGTAGTAATTCGCAATGTGTATACACGCCGGGCAAGGAAATTAGCAGGAGCCCCACACAATGCGTCGTATCCTTTGTTCTGCACTGGTTTTTGTGTCGATGAGCCTGGCCGCCCAGGCCAGCGATCTGTCTGTTGAAGACAAAGCCGGTTTGCAGGCCAGTGTTTTCCAGCGCATTGATTCGCTGTCGGTGGATGGAGCCATTCCCCATGTCGATCTGGCGAGCGGAGCGGTTGTGGATCTTGTACCCACCAAGGCACATCCGATGATCCTGACCATGGGCGAAAAATTCGTGCTCTGCACCGATTTCCGTGATCCGGCGGGCAAATTTGTCAATGTGGATTTTTATGTCGCACGCGCGGGAAACGGTTTCGTCGTGTTCCAGACCGAAATCAACAATCGGGCAGCGCTCGAACAACTGATGAAGGCAGGCAAGGTGGCAATGCTGGATTGATCCGGCATCAGGAGCAAAATGATGTTTCGCCGCCATGTAGTATTGCGTTTTCTGGCCCTTTTCGTGCCGGTTTTCGCGGCCTTTTCCGGTGTATTGCTTTTCACACTGTCCAAGCACTATGTCGAATTGCGAAGCGACCAGCTGGGCGCGCGCATTGGCAGTCACATGGGGCGGGTATCAACCCTGCTCACCGCCGAGATGCTCGAAAACCATGTTGATGCTGGCAGGCGGCTGCTTTCGACCCTGCTTGCCGATCCGGCGGTCACCTGTGTCGGCGTTTATTCCGACGGCCACGAAATCGTGGAATTGCAGCAGCCCCGACGGCTGGGTTGCGATATCATGCGTCCGGAAGAAGTCGTGAGTACCGGAATTCCGGCAGTGGGCGGCAGCCAAATCAGGGTCGGTTTCACCACGGCCGAGATTGTGGCACTCAATGATGATGCATGGCGTTTCACGCTGCTGACAACCATGATTGGCCTTCTTGGTGCCTCCGGCTTCGGCTGGTACGCGTTCCGCTCATCAGTGGGGCGTCCGGTGCGCGATCTGCTGGCGGCGGTCAAGGATACAGAGCATGGCAAGTTCGTGCATGCTCCTGTACGCAGCAGCGACGAAATCGGTACGCTCTGCTCTGCCTTCAACATGATGCAGGACCGATTGCAGGAAGAGCGCAACCGAACCCTCCATGCGCTGGAAGACTTGCGCAGTGCCTATGACACAACACCGGCGCTTCTCTTCACCATGAGTGTTGAAGGCGTGGTGATGACGGCAAGCGAATACTGGATCGCGCAGACGGGATATGACCGGGGTGATGTTCTGGGCGCGCGCCTGGAAACATTGCTTTGCCCCGAGTCGCGCTCGCCATTTTCCAAGATGGTGCTGGATGAATTGCGCAGAAAGAGTTGCGCTCGCGATGTGCCGCTGCGCTTCTGGTACAAGGATGGCACCGAAGTGGAAGTGCTGCTGTCTGCAGTGCCTGACCGGCGCACAGATGCTACTGGCAGTCACTTTGTCTGCATCATGAACGACGTTTCGCAATTGCGCCGAACGGAGGAAAGCCTGCGTCGGCTGGCCGCCACTGATCCGCTTACCAAGATGCCCAACCGCAACGGGCTTACCCTGCATCTTGAGGAAATGGAAAAGTCACTGGCGAAGAAGCCTTCCAATTGGGCAGTGCTTTTCATCGATCTCGATAATTTCAAGACGATCAATGACACATTCGGACATGCTGCCGGCGATACGATTTTGCTGGAAAGCGCATGCCGTATAGTCGGTTTTGAAGGCGATACCGGCTTCGCCGCGCGTATTGGCGGTGACGAGTTCGCATTGATCCTGCGCGACCTGCAAAGCCCGCTGGAGGCCGAGAACATTGCGCGCGGCATCGTTCATGCCGTGTCGCAACCGGTTGAGCTGAATGCGGGCACCGGCAAGATTGGCGCCAGCATCGGCATCGCCTATTGCGATGACGGCTTGGTAAATCCATCCGAGGCACTCTCGCTGTCGGACCAGGCGATGTATCTGGCCAAAAGCGAGGGCAAGAACCGGGTATGCTTCTACGAGGAACGCCGCGCTGCAGTGGTGCGCTCGCGCTCCGAGCAGGTGCAGATGCTGCACCATGCCATGGCCAACAACTGCTTCGAGGTCTATCTGCAGCCCGTGATCAACATGATCACCGGAGAGCCATATGCGTTCGAAGCGTTGTTGAGAACCGCGCCCATGGAAGGGTTCTCAGGCTCGATCGAAAACATGATCCGCACTGCCGAGGAAAGCGGAAACATGGAAATGCTCGGTGACTGGATCATCGATGCGGCTGCAAAGGTGTTTTGTGAGGTTGTCGAGGATTGCCCTGACCATGACATGCTGCTGTCGGTCAATCTGTCGCCGCGCCAGCTGGTCGGCGGTTTCACCGGCAAGGCAGCCGGTCTGCTCTACCGCTATCCTGCG
The DNA here is from genome assembly GCA_020441795.1 of Nitratireductor sp. Lineage (GTDB taxonomy): Bacteria > Pseudomonadota > Alphaproteobacteria > Rhizobiales > Rhizobiaceae > BOKV01. Next base: position 6,255 of record JAGRLM010000251.1, on the reverse strand, counting down.
CTGGAAGGTCGACTGGTCTTCGAGATAACGGAAACCGCGGTCATGGAGAATTTCGAACCGGCGAGCCTCATCCTTTCGCAATTGCGCCAGATGGGAATCCTGATCGCGATTGATGATTTCGGCACGGGCCATTCATCGCTGAGCTATATCACGCATCTGCCTGCCGACATCATCAAGCTGGACCGCAGTTTTGTCATCTCGCATGAGCGTGACGCAATTGCGGACGTGCCGGAAATAGCGCTGCGCAGGCAATCCTATCTGATGAAGGCTGTCGCGGGACTCGCCGATCAACTGGATTTGCGACTGGTGGCGGAAGGCATCGAACAGAAGTCGGTCCGTGACCGCTTGTGCGAATATGGCATTACCTACGGCCAGGGATATCTGTTCTCTCGGCCCCTGCCGGCACACAGGGCAAAGGACTGGCTGCAAGAGATGATGCAAGTGCGCATGCATGGCAGCGAACCGGTCAAGCGGCTTGGTGCCGTTGGATAGGCGTGCGGCCGGAGCTGCTCCAGAATTTCCCCGCTTGAACAGCAATGAAAGCCAGCATATTGAAGCGTTCCTCCTGTCATTGAAGCTAGGCGGAAAACGCGGAAATTTCCGCGAATGTCTTTGATCGCATCGGTATTTCCCTTTGCAAAGCGCCTTTATGGAAAGCAATTGTCATGCCCGGTATTGCAGCATTGTGTGTGGCCTATCTGTTGAGCCAGTTCTACCGGTCGTTCCTGGCAGTGCTTTCGCCAGTCCTGGCCATCGATCTTTCCATGACGCCAAAGGAACTCGCCATGGCGTCGGGCGCATGGTTTGCTGCATTTGCCCTGGCGCAATTTCCGATCGGCTATGGCCTCGATACCTGGGGGCCAAGGCGCACTGCGGGGATATTGCACGGTGTGGCCGCTGGTGGTGGTGCTGCGGTATTCGCCATGGCGACAACACCAACTGAAATCATCATTGCCATGGCACTGATTGGTGTCGGCTGTGCTCCGGTGCTGATGGCCGCGTTTTTCCTGTTTGCCCGCAATTTCTCCGCAAGGGGCTTTGCAACACTGGGTTCCACTTTCATTGCCGTCGGAACGCTTGGCAATATCATCGGGTCGTCGCCGCTCGCCTGGGCGATCAACCAGTATGGTTGGCATCTGGTGGCCTGGTTCCTGTGTGTCTTCACAACCCTTACCGCCCTTGCGGTATTGTTCCTGGTGCGTGATCCGGAACGGGTGACGGGTAGCGGGCCAAACCAGAATGGAAGCTATCTCGCCTTGATGAAAATCCCGCAATTGTGGCGCATCTTTCCGTTGATCCTGTTGGGATATGGAGTAGCTGCGGGCGTACGCGGATTATGGGCCGGGCCGATCTTGCGCGATGTCTATGGCTATGATGTTACCGCGATTGGCACTGTGACCTTCTACATGGCCGTTGCGCTGTCGGTCGGCAGTTTGGCCTATGGCCCGATGGACAGGCTGCTCAATTCCCGCAAGATCGTTGCGATGGTCGGCAATCTGGTAGTCCTTGCCTGTGCTGCATGGTTGGCCATGGGCTTGCCGGTATCGGTGACACAAACCAGCGTGCTGTTTGTCGTGATCGGCTTTTTCGGCACCAGCTATGCGGTGCTGATGGCGCATGGCAAGGCTTTCGTGCCTGCGGAAATGACGGGCAGGGGGGTGACGCTGATGAACTTCTTTTCGATTGGCGGCGTTGGCCTGCTGCAATGGCTTGGCGGCTATGTCGTGACCCACTACGGGGTCAGCAGTGACCCACAGGCAGGCTATCAGGCACTGTTCATCGTCTATGCCGCTACACTGGCCGTGGCGCTGGTAATCTATGGCTTTGCCCGCGATTCCAAGCCTTCGCAGGCTTAGGGGAACCGGACCTCCATCGGGTTGTTTGCACGCTGTATCTGGCAATGGAATTCAATCCGCGCTGACAAGGTAATGATTCAGGGGTAATGAATTCCGGACTTGTGCTTGCTAGCGGGTTGGGCCACATTCTGGCTCATCTCCAAACCAGCAGGGACATGCGTCATGGCCAAGGCCGCGAAGACTGAAGAGGCTGACAAGCCGCTCTTTACACCCACACCGGAAGCAAAGTCGCGGGCAACGCGCAATCGCATGATTGCGCTTGGCCTTTGGCTGGTCGCTATTGTGCTCGAGATCGTTGCCATATTCTGGCTGTTGAGACCCTCTTTTGACGAATTGGTTGCCAGTCAGGGATTTCCGCAATGGCGCTGGTGGACGCTGATCGGCTTCGTTGTGGTCATCGGCATCCTTGCCATTACCGGATCGGTGTTGTGGAAGGCGGCCAATCGGCTTGATCCTGCGTCCAGAAAGGATGTGGTCCGGTTCTTCATCCAGAACCAGTTGGGCGCCTTCATCGCGCTACTGGCGTTCTTGCCATTGATTGCGATGATCTTCCTCAACAAGGACATGGATTCCAAGCAGAAGGGTATTGCGGGCGCCGCTGCCATCATTGTGGCGCTGGCTGCGACGGCGATGGGCATAGACTTCAAACCGATGTCACAAGAGCAGATGGCGGTCGAATCGCAGGTTGTCACGCAACTCGTCGGCAAGGACCTTGTATGGTGGAGTGCTGGCGGCGGTGTCGTTCACCTTTGCCAGGGCGTATCCGACCTGCAGAATGTGACAACCGCAGTTTCCAGCGGCCCTGTCTCCGAGGCATTAGCCGCCGGAAAGCAGGGCATCACACTCGAACTTGCCAGCGAACTGACGCAATGCGGGCTTCCCACACCAGCCAATCTTCCCGAGATTGTGCAATGGGTGCGCTCAGCTCGCGGGCTCACCTGATTTATCGCGCCAGCGATAGTGGCGCTATTATCGTTGGCGGTTATTTCTTCAGCGAGCGGATCCAGTCGGTGATCTGTATTGCCAGTTCGTCAGTTGTTGACGGGCTCAGGATGTCTCCCGCGATCACATGCTGGCTGGGATCGTCGGAATTGGTGACTTCCAGCAGCTTCTTTGGCCCGCCCCATTCTTCGTATTTCTCGATGGTGGGAAGCGGCTTAACCACCTTGTCGTTCGGCGACAGAATAAAAAAGGCCGGGACCAGCGTCTTCGAGACATCCTTCTGGCTAGTTGCCATCATCAGGGCTGCCATGGGAAACACCGCAACCGACGGGTAGCTTGTGGTCCACCACTTGCCGTGCTCGGCATTGGTCGGCTCGAAAGACCGCGTCTTGCCCATGACAGCGGGCAGGACATATTTGCCCCAGGGCATGTTCAAAAGGCCGAGCGATGCGCCCTGCAATTCATAGTTGGGCGAAATCAGCACCATGCCCTCTACCTTGGCCATCAGGCGCTCATTGTCTATGCCCCAGGTGGCCAGTGTTCCGCCGGTCGACACTGCAATGATGACTATGCGGTCGCCAATTCGTTCGCCAATGGCAATGGCTTCTGCAAGATCATTAACCCATTCGCCCATGGTCGCCCTGGCGGGCGCATCGCCCGTCGAGCCGTGGCCGGCAAGCCTTGTGTAAAACACATTGGCACCAAATTGCTCCGCTACCTTTTCGGTAAGCGGACTTGTTTCCTGCCGTGTCGCGGAAAAGCCGTGAATATAGACGAAGGCGAGCGGCGTTCTTGCGCGGGTCGCCGGATTTGCCCAGACAATTTCCTTCTGCGCACCGGGCGTTATTCCCGTTGCCTTGGATTCAACGGATTCAAGATAGGCGACAGGATCCTCCCCGATGGAAGCAGGGTCAAAGCTGATCGCGTCCTGAATGGTTGGGCGCGGCCCCAAGGCGATTGAAAGCATGATACCAACGCAAACCACCACAATGATATTAAGGCGGCGTCTCACTTTCGGCTCCATCATTGAAATTGTATGAAATCCGATCATGTAGACTGCTCCCTCATGTGTCCATCATCGCAATATCAATATTTGCGCGGTTTACAACCATACGCATGGCAAAACTGGACTGAATTCGTGATACTCCCGGCAGGGTTGAGAGCCAGGTTTTGTATATGCGCTCATAATGCTCCATGTCACGCGCGTTAACGCGGATCAGGTAGTCCGATTCGCCCGACATCAGGAAACAGGCAACGATATAGGGGCAGGTGAGCACGGCCTCTTCGAATTTGCGCAGGTGATCCTCGGACTGCGCCTTGAGCGTGATGTGAACCAGAGCCGTGATGGACTGGTTGAGCGCCTTGTTGGAGATGACGGCCTGATACCCCTCTATCACGCCCGTTTCCTCCAGCATCGACAGCCTTCGCGAACAGGCCGAAGGCGACAGGCCGACCTTGTTGGCAAGGTCCACATTGGGCAGTCTGGCATTGTCCTGCAATTGCTGCAGGATCAAACGATCGATCTTGTCCAGTTTCATCGCGCAATATTCCTTCAAGGAATTGTTGTTTGGCGCAAGAATGCACGAAAAATGGCAGGCGGCAAGGGCAGCTTTGCAAGGACATTCAACCTGATTTCAGCGATATTGCGGCTCGAAAAATTCGACGCAAACGCCCGGAGGTCATCATGCGTGTCGGCTGCCCCAAGGAAATCAAGAATCATGAATATCGCGTTGGCCTGACACCGGGCTCGGTTCGCGAATATATTGCCCATGGCCATACCGTGATCGTGGAGAGCGGCGCAGGGGCAGGCATCGGCGCTGATGATGGTGCCTACCAGGCTGCAGGTGCAAAGATCGTTGGCACAGCGGCCGAGGTTTTCACGCAGTCCGACATGATCGTGAAGGTAAAGGAGCCGCAGCCTTCCGAATGGGCGCAACTGCGTGAAGGCCAGTTGCTGTACACCTATCTGCATCTGGCACCCGATCCGGAGCAGACCAAGGGCCTGCTGGCGTCAGGGGTAACAGCCATTGCGTATGAAACCGTAACGGATACACGAGGCGGTCTGCCGCTGCTCGCACCAATGTCGGAAGTTGCCGGACGTCTGGCCATCCAGGCTGGCGCAACAGCACTTCAGAAAGCCAATGGCGGTCGCGGTGTGCTGCTGGGTGGCGTCCCGGGTGTCCTGCCGGGCAAGGTTGCCATCATCGGTGGCGGCGTGGTTGGTCTCAATGCTGCGAAGATGGCCGTTGGACTGGGCGCAGACGTGACCATCATCGACCGTTCGATCCCGCGCCTGCGTGAACTCGACGACATTTTCAATGGCCGCATTCATACGCGTTATTCAACCGTTGAAGCGCTTGAGGAAGAATGCTTCTCTGCTGACATCGTGGTGGGCGCAGTGCTCATTCCAGGCGCTGCTGCGCCCAAGCTCGTGAGTCGCGAGATGTTGTCCGGCATGAAACAGGGTTCTGTGCTGGTTGATGTCGCCATCGATCAGGGCGGCTGCTTCGAGACATCAAAGGCAACCACTCATTCCGAACCGACCTATGTGGTTGACGGCATCATTCACTATTGCGTGGCAAACATGCCAGGTGCAGTTCCGGTTACCTCGGCCAATGCGCTGAACAATGCGACGCTGCATTACGGTCTTATGCTGGCGGACAAGGGGCTCAGCGCCATTCTCGATGACCAGCATCTGCGCAATGGTCTCAATGTCCACAAGGGCAGGGTCACCAACAGGCCGGTTGCCGATGCGCTGGGCTATGAGGCGGTGGAGCCACAGGTTGCCCTCAAGGTAGCCTGATCAGCCATTCGATAGCGAAACGATCAAAGCCGGGAACCTCAAGGTTCCCGGCTTTTTTGTCGCTCCAATCATGGCCAGCCAAAAAAAACCCCGGTATTGCTACCGGGGTTTCTGTTTCCGTCGGGGGAGAGATCAGACGGAATAATACATGTCGAATTCGACGGGGTGCGGGGTCATTTCGTAACGCATGACCTCTTCCATCTTCAATTCGATATAGGCATCGATCTGATCCTTGTCGAAGACGCCGCCTTCGAGAAGGAACTTGTGATCCTTGGCAAGGCTGTCAAGTGCTTCACGAAGCGAGCCACACACGGTCGGGATCTTCTTGAGTTCCTTTGGTGGCAGGTCGTACAGGTCCTTGTCCATGGCAGCGCCTGGATGGATCTTGTTCTTGATGCCGTCGATGCCAGCCATCAGCATGGCCGCGAAGCCCAGATACGGGTTCTGTGTTGGATCCGGGAAGCGGACTTCAACACGCTTCGACTTCGGCGATGAGCCGAATGGAATGCGGCATGACGCCGAACGGTTGCGGGCAGAATAGGCCAGCAGAACCGGTGCTTCATAGCCTGGAACCAGACGCTTGTAGGAGTTTGTCGACGGGTTGGTGAAGGCGTTCAGTGCCTTGGCATGCTTGATGATGCCGCCGATGTAGAA
>JAGRLM010000019.1 GCA_020441795.1 Nitratireductor sp. | reverse complement strand
GGCATCTACGACAACATGAAGACGGCCGTCGACAAGGTTGGAATTGGCAAGAAGCGCGATGTGAATGCACGCTTTCTGGCGATGGTCAGCCACTATGTCTTTGAGCCCGAGTTCTGCAATCCGGCGGCCGGCTGGGAGAAGGGTCAGGTTGAGAAGAACGTGCGCGATGCGCGTCATCGCATGTGGCAAGTTATGCCGGCCTTCCCTGATCTTGCGGGGCTGAATGCCTGGCTGGAGGAGCGCTGCAAACTGTTATGGGCTGAGACGGCCCATGGCACGTTGTCTGGCAGCATCTCCGAGGTATGGGCTGCGGAGAAGGCCTCGCTGATGCCACTGCCGGTGATGTTTGACGGCTTTGTCGAAGAACGAAAGCGCGTCTCGCCGACGTGTCTGATCAGCTTTGATCGCAATCGTTACTCGGTGCCTGCCAGCTTTGCGAACCGCCCTGTCAGCCTGCGCATTTACCCCGAGCGTTTGGTTGTTGTGGCTGAGGGGCATGTTGTCTGTACACATGAGCGTATTATTGACAGGTCTCACCAGCCTGGGCGGGTTATCTACGATTGGCGCCATTATCTGGCGGTCGTTCAGCGTAAGCCCGGTGCTTTGCGCAATGGCGCTCCTTTTGCAGAGATGCCCGAGCCTTTCCGCTTATTGCAGGCGAAGATGCTGCGTCAGCCCGGCGGCGACCGTGAGATGGTCGATATCTTGTCCTTGGTGTTGCACCATGATGAGCAGGCCGTGCTATGCGCCGTGGAATTGGCGCTAGAGGCCGGCGTGCCGACCAAGACGCATGTCCTGAACCTGCTACACAGGTTGCTGGATGGCAAACCGACAGACCAGCCAGACGTCAGCCCTCCCGCTGGCTTGTCGCTGAGCAAGGAGCCTGAGGCGAATGTGGCGCGCTATGATGGGCTGCGCACCCAGAAAGGAACCCGTCATGCGTCATGATCCCGCGGGCGCTGCGCTGATCATCATGCTGCGCAGTCTGAAGATGCCGGGCATGGCGCAGGCTGTGCAGGATCTCCATGAACAAGGTTCACCCGCATTTGAAGCCGCCATGCCGATCCTGTCGCAACTGCTCAAGGCCGAAATGGCCGAACGTGAGGTGCGCTCGATCGCCTATCACATGAAGGCTGCCCGCTTCCCCGCATACAAGGACTTGTCCGTCTTCGACTTCGCGGCCAGTGAAATGCGGGAAGCTCTGGTCCGCCAACTCCATCGATGTGAGTTCATGGATGCGGCAGAGAATGTGGTCCTGATCGGTGGTCCAGGCACGGGGAAATCCCATGTTGCAACGGCCCTCGGCATCCAGGCCATCGAGCATCACCGTAAGCGCGTACGCTTCTTCTCGACCGTCGAGCTGGTCAACGCGCTGGAACAGGAAAAGGCCCAAGGAAAGGCTGGCAAGATTGCTGAGGCGCTGGTGAAAACCGACCTCGTGATCCTGGATGAGTTGGGATATTTGCCGTTCAGTACTTCGGGTGGGGCCTTGCTGTTCCACCTGCTGAGCAAGCTATACGAGCGCACCAGCGTCATCATTACAACCAACCTCAGCTTCAGCGAATGGGCCGCCGTCTTCGGCGATGCCAAGATGACAACCGCATTGCTCGATCGGCTCACCCACCGCTGCCACATCCTTGAAACCGGAAACGACAGCTACCGCT